>PHCM01000199.1 GCA_002842255.1 Betaproteobacteria bacterium HGW-Betaproteobacteria-2
GCGTCAGACGCACACCCTGTGGCGGCACAAGATCAGTATAGGGGTCATGCGGCTTCGGCAGATTCTCGTGCACTGCGCTCATCACTTCTTCCAGCGCATGCGGCCCTGTCACTGCCAGAACGCTGGGATGCGCTGCCTGCACCACACCGGATTTTGCGCCCAGGCAACCGGTGACAATCACCTTGCCGTTCTTGTTCAGCGCTTCTCCGATCGCGTCCAGCGACTCCTCGACCGCGCTATCGATAAATCCGCAGGTGTTGACCACAACCAGGTCAGAACCTTCGTAGCTAGCTGAAATCTCATAGCCTTCTGCGCGCAATTGCGTAAGAATGCGTTCAGCGTCAGAGGAGGCCTTGGGGCAACCCAGTGAAACAAAACCCACTTTTGGCGCTGATGAACCCATAGATAAACTCATACTTTCCGGTCTGTAAAATTAATCATGTACATTGTTGCGATCGCCTGGCTTTACGTTACCCTGCTCATGGCCTTTACCGAATCCAGCTTCACTGCCGGCATTCTAACTTTCCTGTTTTACGGCCTGCTGCCCTGCGCACTTTTCATCTGGATTGTGGGAACGCCACAACGGCGGCGCAATCGTCTGAGAGCTGCACAATGCGCCGACGAACAGCAGACATCACTCCAGAACCAGCTTGATCAGCCAGATGGAAGCAATCCCCAGCGCGATTAGTACGACCTGCTGCACGGTGGCTTTCAGCTCAGTGCGTTTATGCAGACTGGGAATCAGGTCAGCCACAGCCACATAAATCATGCTTGCTGCAGCCAGACCGAGTATGGTCGGAATCCAACTGGCGACCACTTGCAGGGCGAAGTAAGCCACCAATCCGCCGATAACTGCCGCAAGACTTGAAAGCAGGTTAAACAGCAAGGCCTGTTTCTTGGTGTATCCGGAATGCAACAGGATGAGGAAGTCACCGACTTCCTGCGGAATCTCATGTGCAATGATCGCCAGCGCAGTCACCGCACCGAGCTTGATGTCAATCATGAACGCAGCAGCGATCAGGATGCCGTCGACAAAATTGTGGAACGTATCACCGACCATGATCATCATGCCGCTGCGACCCTGATCGTGACCATGACTGTGACCATGGCCGTGGGCGTGTCCTGGAGCGTGGCCATGATGCGCATGCGCGTCAGCTTCCTCATGCGGCGCATGGACTTCGCATTCATCGCCATGACAGTGGCGCCAGAGCAACAGTTTTTCCAGCACGAAAAACAGCAATATGCCGAGCAGCACCGTCGCCGCCATCATTTCGATGCTGCTGGTCTCGCTGAACGCATGCGGCAAAATTTCGAGAAATACGGCACCCAGCATTGCGCCGATGGCATAACTGACCAGCATCGGAATCCAGGCGATACGGGCGTTGAGCGCAAGCGCGGCAGCACTGGTCACACTCAGCACGGCACCCAGCAGGCAGGCGCCCAATATCCAGGCAAGCGTAGGTAATTCGGAAATTGTCATGAAAGGAATCGCAGAAAAACCAGCATTATAAACGAGCTGCCAGCAGGACGTGATGTTGTAACATGCTTTCAAACCCGCCTGACCTCAATTACTCAAGCCAGATCAATGAGGCCATGCGACCTGTTTTGCCGTCACGGCGAAAGGAAAAGAACCGGCTGGCGTCGGTATAAGTGCAGAAATCCTGATCTATGCCTCCACCATAGATCTCCGTGACGCCCTTACGTCCGAGCCGCAATTGCGCGAGCCTGTACATATTGCCCAGCCACTTGCCGTCACCGGCAGGCACAAAGACATCCTTTGCTTCGCTCTGGTGCGTCATGAATTCCCGACGTACTTCCTCACCCACCTCAAACGCCTGTGGCCCGATAGCGGGCCCCAACCAAGCCATCAGGCTGTCAGGAGGTACCTGCATGGCATCAATCGTGGCCTCGATGACACCGTCACAGAGTCCGCGCCAGCCTGCATGCGTTGCCGCAACCACCGTGCCTTCATGATTACAGAACAGGAGTGGCAGGCAATCCGCAGTCATCACGGCACAGACGGCACCTTTCGATTTTGAAAAAGCAGCATCGGCATCCGGTACGCAGGAAGTTGCATCTGCATCAATCACAGTAACGCCATGCACCTGATTCAGCCAGACCGGTTCGGTCGGCACATAAACGTTGAGCAACTGGCGATTTCTGGCAACATTCAGCGGATTGTCTTCCACATGCATACCCAGATTCAGGGTGTCATAGGGAGCGACACTGACACCGCCTGCCCTCGTCGTCTGGATGGCCCTGACGTTTGCAGGGGCTGGCCAACGCGGAATGATCAGTTCAGCTTCACTCAACATCGTCCTCTTCCTCTATCTCCTCGAACTCGCCTTCCTCACTGTCTTCATCATCAACATAATCGAAAAGAAGTTCTTCATCGGATTCAGGAATATCCTCGGCACGCATCGCCTCCAGCAGCGCCTTCATATCTGCCGGCAACTCGATCTGCCAATGCATGGGTTCACCGGTTTCCGGATGGATCAATCCAAGTTTGATGGCATGCAACGCCTGCCGCTTGAAGCCGGCGAGCGCATCTATCAGCGTCTGCGTCATGGCACGATGCGGCACGATACCGCGCAAGCCATAAACCGGGTCACCCACCAAAGGCGCTTTCAGGTATTGCATGTGGACACGGATCTGGTGTGTGCGACCGGTCTCCAGCATACAGCGCACATAGGTGTGCACGGCGAAGCGTTCCAGCACCTCATAATGCGTCACCGATGGCTTGCCCATCTTGCTCACTGCCATCTTGGTTCTGTTATGCGGATGCCGGCCGATTGGCTGGTCCACCTTGCCGTTGCGCCAGATATTGCCCCAGACAATGGCGCGATACTCGCGTTTCACCGTGCGGGCCTGCAACTGCTTCACCAGACTGTTCTGTGCCGCGATGGTCTTGGCGACGACCAGCAGGCCACTGGTATCCTTGTCCAGACGGTGCACGATACCCGCGCGCGGCAATTCCTTCAGCTGCGGCAAATAATAAAGCAGCGCATTCAGCAGCGTCCCTTCCCAATTACCTGCTGCCGGATGCACGACCATGCCGGCGGGCTTGTTAATGACCAGCAGATGGTCGTCTTCATAGACGATATCCAGGGCGATATCTTCAGCCTTGAATGCATTGGCCTGCGGCGACTCCTGCGGAACTATTTGCACCCTTTCCCCGCCCCATACCTTGAGCTTGGAGGTCGTCGCCTTGTCATCGATGGTCACCAGACCTTCCTTGATCCAGGCCTGCAGGCGCGAACGTGACTGATCCGGCAACAGTTTCTGCAGGGCCTGATCCAGGCGCAATCCGCCCAGGTTTTGTGGAATCTCGAGAGTGATAGGAGTGGTTTGTGTCATCGGTTATAATCAGTGCCAATC
>PHCM01000200.1 GCA_002842255.1 Betaproteobacteria bacterium HGW-Betaproteobacteria-2
GGTTATCAGCAGCGAACAAGGCGCGCCACTGCGCATCATGGACGTGGCTGAAGTGAAGATAGGCGAGTTGACGCGCTATGGTGCCGTCACCAGCAATGGCAAAGACGAGGCGGTGCAAGGTCTGGTGCTGGGTTTGCGCGGCGCCAATGCACAGTTGCTGGTGCAGGGCGTCAAGGACAAGCTGGCAGAGATCGCACCGACCCTGCCGGCCGGTGTCGCTATCAATGTGTTCTATGATCGTGGCAGTCTGGTCGAGCGTGCGATCAATACCGTATCCAAGGCGTTGATCGAGGCCATCGTGCTGGTGCTGATTCTGCTGGTGCTGTTCCTCGGCAACCTGCGCGCGGCGCTCACCGTGGCGCTGGTGCTGCCGTTGGCGGCGCTGATCACGTTCATCCTGATGCGGCAGTTCGGCATTTCCGCCAACCTCATGAGTCTGGGCGGGCTGGCAATCGCCATCGGCATGCTGGTCGATGCGGCGGTGGTCGTGGTCGAGAATATTGTTTCCCACTTGGCCGACAGCAAACGTGCCGAAAACCTGCCGCGCCTGCACCTGATCTACCGCGCCGTGCGTGAAGTCAGCGTGCCCATGGCCTCCGGCATCATGATCATCATCATTGTCTTCCTGCCGTTGCTGACTTTGCAGGGGCTGGAGGGCAAGCTGTTCTCGCCGGTAGCGCTGACCATTGTCTTTGCCCTCGGCGGTTCGCTGCTACTGTCGCTGACGGTGATTCCGGTATTGGCGTCCTTCTTGCTGAAAAAGGTCTCGCATGAGGAGCCATGGCTGGTGCGCAAGGCGCAGGCGATCTACCTGCCGACACTGCAGTGGGCGCTGGCGCACAGCCGTATCGTCATCGGTTGCGCACTGGCGGCGCTGGCGCTGACCGTGCTGGTCTATCTGCAGATCGGCAAGACCTTCATGCCGACCATGGACGAGGGCGACATCATCATCGGCGTCGAGAAACTGCCCTCGGTCAATCTGCAGCAGAGTTTGGAGACCGATCTGATGATACAGCGCGCCATCATGGAAAAGGTGCCGGAGGTGCAGGGCGTTTATTCCCGCGTGGGTTCCGATGAGCTGGGGCTGGACCCGATGGGGCTCAACCAGACCGATAATTTTCTCGTGCTGAAACCGCAGTCCGAGTGGCGCATGAAGACCAAGGAAGGCCTGATCGACCATTTGCGCGAAGTGATGGAGCAGATGCCGGGCATTGCCTATAGCTTCACGCAGCCGATCGATATGCGCGTCAACGAGATGATTCTCGGCGTGCGTGGCGACCTTGCCATCAAGCTGTTCGGCCCGGATCTGGATGTGCTGGCGGAAAAGGCCGGGCAGATGGTGACAGTGTTGCAGGGTATCGAAGGCAGCGAGGATGTCTACACGCCGCAGAACAGCGGCATCCAGTATCTGCAGGTCGAGATCGACCGCATGGCGGCCGGCCGCCTCGGTTTCACCATCGCAGAGGTCGAGTCCATCCTCAGGCTGCAACTGGAAGGCAAGGTGCTCGATATCGTGCAGGAAGGCCAACGCCGTACGCCGCTGATGATACGTGGCGACGAGGCATTGCGTACATCGCCGGCGGAGTTTGCCAATCTGCTGCTGACCCTGCCGGATGGCAGCAATGTGCCCTTGTCGACGGTGGCCAGACTGGTGCGGGTTGAAGGGCCGGTGAAGGTCGATCGTGAGCGTGGGGCGCGCATGGTGGTAGTGACGGCCAATGTGCGCGACCGCGACTTGGTGGGTTATGTCGAAGAAGCAAAGGCTAAAATAGCCAGTGAGGTCAAACTGCCCGAAGGCTACTCCATCCTCTGGGGCGGCCAGTTCGAGAACCAGCAGCGGGCGGCAGCGCGGCTTTCCATGGTGGTGCCGGTGGCGCTCGGCCTGATCTTCCTGCTGCTGTTCGCCACCTTCGGTTCGGCCGGGCAGTCGGTGCTGATACTCTCCAATATTCCGTTTGCCATGATCGGCGGCGTGTTTGCCTTGTGGTTGTCCGGCGAGTATCTTTCCGTGCCGGCATCGGTCGGTTTCATTGCGCTGCTGGGCATCGCCGTGCTGAATGGCGTGGTCATGGTGACCTATTTCAATCAACTGGCAGCCAGTGGTATGGCGCTGGCGGAAGTGGTCATCGAAGGTGCAAAAAGGCGATTGCGTCCTGTGCTGATGACGGCTTTTATCGCAGCGTTCGGCCTGGTGCCGCTGGTGTTCGCCACCGGTCCCGGCTCGGAGATTCAGCGACCGCTGGCCATCGTTGTCATCGGCGGTCTGGTGACTTCCACGCTGCTGACGCTGATCTTGCTACCTATACTCTATCGCCGTTTCGGGAGGTCCTGATATGCAACAAGCTTTATTAACCCTGATGGTTTCGACCGAGCTGGAGGAGTCGCTGGTTGACTGGCTGCTGGAGCAGGATCTTGTGCAGGGATTTACCAGCATGCAGGTCTATGGCCATGGCTCCGGTGTCTCGGCCATGAGTGTAGGTGAACAGGTGCTGGGTCGGCAGAAACGCACCCAGTTCATGGTGCACGGGGAAGTTCCCGGACTTGAAAGGCTTCTGCAGGATTTGCGGCAGCAATATCCCCGGGCCGGATTGCATTATTTCCTTTCACCTATCATCAGCGCCGGACCTATCACAGGAGAGTCTACGGAATAAGGAATGGCTATAAAAAACGGTTAGCCACAGAGTTCACAGAGTTCACAGAGTTCACAGAGTTCACAGAGTTCACAGAGTTCACAGAGTTCACAGAGTTCACAGAGTTCACAGAGAAAACCCATCGTTGAACGGGTGCGCGGTACCAGCCGCACGGTTGCTTCGACATGGGTATGCATTTGCTTTTCCTCTGTGTTCTCTGTGTGCTCTGTGGCTGGATTGGGTTTCCCATGTCCTCGCCGTTAAATCCATGACTATTGAAGGGTTTTGCCGGAGGCTGGAACGCAGCTTTTACTTGCTTTTCAGGCCACTTTCGCGTAACTTCGGCCCATTGCTGGGGGTCTGCAAAATATCTGTTTTGCAGTGAGAAACACCCTTTGAACCTGATGCGGGTAATGCCGCCGTAGGGAAGCAGATTTACCGCTTCCCTACCAATTATTGAATAGTGGAAGCAGATTTACCGCTTCCCTATTATCGAACTTGTAGGGAATGCAGATTCACTGTGCTCCTTACGTAAATGAACCTGGAGCACCATCGTGAACGCAAGCGACAAAAATCTCACCAAATTCCTCAACGAAACGGCCGAAGTCGATGCCGGCACCACGCAGCCTTTCGCCAAATCCCGCAAGATATATGTAGAAGGCTCACGTCCGGATATCCGCGTGCCGTTCCGCGAGATCAGCC
>PHCM01000201.1 GCA_002842255.1 Betaproteobacteria bacterium HGW-Betaproteobacteria-2
ATCAGGAAAATGGAATTCCGTTTTTCCGCCATAGGCAGCGATGATCATGGTTTGAATTCCGGTAATCATCGCCAGTATCCGGTCTCCATGGAATTCCGGATTAAACGCCAGGTTCAACGCCTCGATGCCCTGTGCATTCCGCAAAGCGTCGAATTTCCAGCCAAACGGGCCTTCGAATACCCATTGGGCCATTTCTTCCGGGCTGACAGAGGCGCTTTTTTGCAATTCATGCGGGTTGAGCCGGTATAAGGCAGTCATCGTCAGCCGCAAGTGGCTGCCATGTTCCTCAACAATGGTTCTGCTAGGACGGCCCTGATTTTTCGACATCTCCATAGACGAATTCGATTCTGCGGATGCCGAGCCATGTGCGTAAGCATGGTCGCAGTTAAAGGGCAGGCCCAGCATTAGCATGACAGATAACGCTATGTGGATTAGGGCAAAGTCAGATTCAGTAACGTTTGACATATTGGGTTTCAGCTCAAAAACAGGCAAAAAAAACCGGCCCATTGAGCCGGTTGTGAAAGTATTTCGTAATGGAGTGACGAATATACTATGGAGGAGAAAGAGAAACCTGAAGCCAAGTTCCATATCTCACGCGGCTATATTGATAGATGGGCAAAATCGATGACAGTGAATTATTCCTTCCCGTCTTGTAAATTTTTCCCTTGTTCCAGAACACCATAACGAATTGCCAGATGAACCAGTTGTCCGGTCGTTTGTGCACCAAGTTTTTGACGAACCTGCGTCTGGACATTGGCTGCAGTTTTATAACCGATCTGTAAATGTTCGGAAATTGCGGACAGGGATTCTCCTTCCGCGATTCTGCGAAAGACTTCAAATTCCCTTGGTGACAGTTTATCCAACGGTCGTTCGGTAGCGGAAAAGCGGTCGAGCGCCAGATGCTGTGCCAAACCGTGGGCAATATAACGACCGCCGCGTGCGATTTGCGTGACGGCCTCGAGCAGGGTTTCAGGCGGATCGGTTTTGATCACATATCCGCGGGCTCCGGATTGTATTGCCCTGGCTGCATAGATGTTATCGTCATGCATGCTGAAGATGAGGAGCTTGGCATGATGATCACGCACCAAGATGCGTTGCAGGGTTTCCATCCCCCCAATGCCAGCCATATCCAGATCCAGCAGGCCGATATCCGGCCGGTGCTCCTGCCAGAGTGCTACCGCTTTCTCGCCATTATCGGCTTCCGCAACAATTTGATGTCCGGCATTTTCAAGCAGAAGTTTGAGCCCCTGCCTGACCACAGCATGGTCGTCAGCCAACAGTATTTTCGACATATTTACATTCTCTTGAGTGGTTGAATGGGATGATTGCAGTGATTGTGACCCCTGCATTGGGTCTGGATGCCAATACAAAGCTTCCGTGCAGGGATTCTATGCGTTCGCGCATGCCGGTCAGGCCGAAGGAATTCGGTGTCGCTGATGATGACTGAATGCCGAGCCCATCGTCTTTGATGCGGACGAACAGTCCTTGATCTTTGTTTTTCAGGTAAATATCGACATGATGCGCCTGGGCATGCCTTGAAATATTGGTCAGTGCTTCCTGGATGATGCGGAAAATGACGATGCTGATAGTCTCCGGCAATCTGTTGCAGGATTCATCCAGGTTCATGCTGCAGTCGATTTCCGGGTTCTGTTTGCACCAGTCATGGACCAGTTGTTGAATCGCTTCGACCAGGCCATGTGCATCGAGTGCGGCGGGCCTCAGTCGTCTGATAATTCTTTTGATGGCAATCTGTATATATTCGGCATGCTTGGCGATACGCTCCAGATATACAGATGCGCTGACTCTGTCGTCTATATTTGGAATTGTTGCGGCATCCAGTCTGATGGCGGTCAGGTACTGCCCGACATCATCATGAATCTCCCTTGCCAGCCTGCACCGCTCTTCTTCCTGAGCCTGCATGGCATGACCTGCCAGTGCACGGTTTTCCACAAATAATTGCGAAAGTTCCTTTTCTGCCAGGTATTGTTCCGTGATATCCGTGAAGTAACCGTGAATCTCTTGAATCTCTGCCGTTTCAGACAGAACCTGTCTGAAACGCGCCATAACGACCCAGACGCCTTTATCCGGTCTTTCCAGTATCAGTTCGGGAAAATCAAGATACGCGGATGGTGACGGGTCTCTGGCAATAGCTTGCCATTCACTACCGAGTGCACTGGCGATGTTGAATTGGTCTTCGCCTCGAACCGCCATGCCGGACATGATACGGAAAGCCTGGTTGCAAATGACAAGGTTGCCATACCTGTCGGCAATAAAGTTACCGCTCAGCCCTTCCTCAAATAGCGTCTGGAATCTGATCAGGCTTTCATGCGCTTTTTTTTCGGCTTCCCTGCGTGTGGCAATTTCGATAGATAGCTCACGCATGCGCCTGCTGGAAAACCAGATAGCGACAATGGCTGCCGCCAGAAACACAAACGGAAGTTCATCAATCTGGCCGTGCTCCAGAGGTTCCGCCCACTCCATGAAGTGCTCCGCAGGATCCAGGATTATGGACAGAAAATAGGTGAGTGCGACTGTGCAGAATGCAATCAGCAGATCTCGGCGCTGTGAATTTTTGCGGTTGTTATCGCTGGTATTTTTCATGAGAGGGGAATTCTCATGCATGACGCTTGCCCGGGATAGTGAGTTTTTCCCGACTTGAGTTGCGGGTCAGATTGCATTCAATCGGCTTCACTTGTGATGTGAATTCTTTCACATATCGGCGGGAATCTTTCATCTACATAAGCTGTAACAAGTTGTTAACAATGCAGACCTGTCACACGGAAACGTTGGCAGGGGTTTGTAATTTAACCAAATTCAGGAGAGGTAACTATGAGAAGCAAATTAGGCAGCGTCAGGCTTGGCGCAACCATTGGTAGCCTGCTTGCGCTGACTGCAATGCAGGCTGCTGTGGCTGGCCCGGATCTCAATAAGCGTGAGGCAGATCCAAATCAGTGGCCGCTGCAAACAGGCAATTTCTACGGGCAGCATAACAGCACGCTGGATCAGATCAACAAGAAGAACGTCAAGGACGTCAAGGCGGCATGGTCATTCTCAACCGGTGTATTGCACGGGCATGAAGGTGCTCCGCTGGTGATCGGTGACATGATGTATATCCACTCCGCGTTTCCGAACAACACCTTCGCTGTCAATCTGAACGATCCGGGCAAGATCGTCTGGTCCCATAAACCAAAGCAGGAAGCCTCGGTTAAGGCAGTGATGTGCTGTGACATCGTTGACCGTGGTGTTGCCTATGGCGAAGGCCAGATCATCAAGAAACAGGCTGATGGCCATCTGCTTGCGCTGGATGCCAAAACCGGCAAGGTGAAC
>PHCM01000202.1 GCA_002842255.1 Betaproteobacteria bacterium HGW-Betaproteobacteria-2
TGGTGGACGTGCATGCCGGAACCGTTGTCGCCAAAGAATGGCTTGGGCATGAAGGTGGCAGTCTTGCCATAAGCGTGAGCGGTGTTCAGTACGACATATTTCAATACCTGGGTCCAGTCAGCACGACGGGTCAGTGTATTGAATTTTGTGCCGATTTCGCATTGGCCGGCAGTGGCCACTTCGTGGTGGTGAACTTCGACCGGGATGCCCATCTCTTCCAGTGCCACGCACATGGCTGAACGTACGTCCTGCAGTGAGTCAACTGGAGGTACCGGGAAATAACCGCCTTTTACGCCTGGGCGGTGACCGGTATTGCCGCCTTCGAAGTTGTCACCGGATGCCCAGGCGCCTTCTTCGGAGTTGATTTTTACCGAGCAGCCTTGCATGTTGGCGCTCCATTGGATGGAGTCGAAAATGAAGAATTCTGGCTCTGGGCCGAAATAGGCGGTATCGCCCAGGCCGCTGGATTTCAGATAGGCTTCTGCACGTTTTGCCAGGCTGCGCGGGCAACGGTCGTAACCCTTGCCGTCTGTTGGATCAACAACGTCACAGGTCAGGATCAGTGTAGGCTCGTCCATGAATGGATCGATATTGGCGGTATCGGGATCCGGCATCAGTTGCATGTCGGATGCCTGGATGCCTTTCCAGCCGGAAATTGATGAGCCATCGAAGGCGTGGCCTTCGGTGAACTTGTCCTCATTGAATGCTGAAACCGGCACAGTTACGTGTTGTTCCTTGCCTTTGGTATCGGTAAAACGAAAATCAACAAATTTGATGTCGTTTTCCTTTACCATCTTCATTACATCAGCGACCGCCATTTGATTCTCCTAAAACAATTGATAAGGATGATTAAAATCTGGGATGAAACTATTTTTTAGATTTTGTAACTAGCAGGAAATGTGCCATCGCTTAGATTACATATTCTCATTTTCACACATAAGGTTATAAATGAGAACAGTCGAATGCTGTTTGATATTGGTGCATTAAATTGTCCATTTGCACCAGTATAGTGCGCTCGGTGGGCTGCGGAGAAAACGGCTATAATTCTGAGGTTGACATGAGTGAATATCTGCCTTGCATGCCATTCATTCGTTTATTTTGATCGGAAATTTTTGAGGAGTCAGTCATGGAGACACTTAACAGAATTTTGCAACATGCGAGGCAGCGTGCGGTTGAGAAAGGGCTACCTTATGCTGGCGCCCTGACCCCCGTTGAGGCGCAACAGGTGCTGCAGTTGGTGCCGAGCGCGAAGCTGGTGGATGTGCGTAGCCGTGCCGAACTCAATCTGGTCGGCAGAATCCCTGATGCGACACATATCGAGTGGGCTTACTATCCTGACTGGGTGCCGAATCCGGACTTTTTGAACCAGTTGAGGATGCAGATCGACCAGGAAGCGCTGGTGATGTTCATCTGCCGCACCGGTGGCCGTTCCAATCACGCGGCGACGGCCGCTGCAACGGCCGGTTATACCGAAGCCTTTAATGTGCTGGAAGGTTTCGAAGGCGAAGCGGAGGCCGCTAGCGGTCAGCGTGGCAAAATTAATGGCTGGAAAGCAGCTAACCTGCCGTGGACACATGGCTGATTTGATGTCCGAACGATATTCTTTTTCAGGAAAGCCGGTCGCATGACGGATCGTTATGCAGTCATCGGACATCCGGTCGAGCACAGCAAATCTCCGCAGATTCATGCGGCATTCGCCAGGCAGACGGCGCAGGACATCCGCTATGAAAAGATTCTGGCGCCGCTCGACGGGTTTGAGCAGACGGTAGCCGCTATGCGCGCTGCCGGTTTCAAGGGCGCCAACGTCACGGTGCCGTTCAAACTGGAGGCGTTTCATTTGGCAGATCGCCTGACCGAGCGTGCGAGCGATGCCGGTGCAGTCAATACCTTGCTGTTCACTGACGACGGTGTGGTCGGTGACAACACCGACGGCGTCGGTCTGGTGCGCGATATTCAGCATAATCTTGCAGTCGCCATCCAGGGCAAGCGTGTGCTGCTGATCGGCGCCGGCGGCGCGGCGGAAGGTGTGCTGCATCCTGTTCTTGAACAGCAACCCGGCCTCTTGGTTATCAGTAACCGGACGCTGGACAAGGCGCTGATCATGGTCAAGAAGATCGAGGAACGGGGTGATTTCCGTTTTGTTTCGGTGCAGGCACAGGCGTTTGAAGACCTGCAAGGGCAGGCGTTTGACATTGTCATCAATGCGACATCGGCAGGGTTGAGCGACAGTGAACTGCCCTTGCCCCCAGGAATCTTTGCGCCAGGCGCACTGGCTTACGACATGATGTACGGGCGCGAAACGCCTTTCATGAAATTCGCCCGCTTGCAGCAGGCGCGGGTGGCCGATGGTCTGGGCATGCTGGTCGAGCAGGCAGCTGAATCCTTCTACCTGTGGCGCGGGGTCAGGCCGCTTACCGCGCCGGTTATTGCTGCATTCAGGACATAGCTGCAATGAGTATCAGAACCTGGGTCTGGCGCGGTTTGCTTGCGCTGTTGCTGCTGATTCTGCTTTATCAGTTATGGATATTCCTGCATATCTGTTACTGGGTGCATCAGAATCCGGCTTCGACCGCTTTCATGCGGGATCGTCTGCAACAACTGCAAAAGGAAAACCCTGAAGCCAGACTCAAGCATCAGTGGGTGGATTATCAGCATATCTCGATCAACCTGAAGCGTGCCGTGGTTGCCGCCGAGGATTCCAAGTTCGCCCAGCATGATGGTTTCGATTGGGACGGAATCCAGCAGGCTTACGAAAAGAATCTGAAGAAAGGCAGGCTGGTGGCAGGCGGCTCCACCATCAGTCAGCAGTTGGCCAAGAACCTGTTTCTGTCCTCGCAGCGAACACCCTGGCGCAAGTTGCAGGAGGCGGTCATCACATTGATGCTGGAAAAGATGATGAGCAAGCGCCGCATCCTGGAAATCTATCTGAATGTCATTGAATGGGGCAATGGCGTCTTCGGCGCCGATGCGGCTGCGAGGCATTATTACGGCACGGGCGCACGTCATTTGTCCGGTTATGAGGCTGCTAAAATGGCGGCCATGATTCCTAATCCGCGCTACTACGACAAGCATCGCTCGACGCGTTTCCTCAACCGCAAGACCGGTACCATACAGTCGCGCATGCGTCTGGTGGAGGTGCCAAAATGATGCGGATTGATACGGGGAGTTAATCGATGGAATGGCTCTGGTTACTGGTGCTGTTACTGGTCGTGCTCGGTGTGCTCGGCATGGCATTGCCGGCGCTGCCCGGCGTGCCGCTGCTGTTCGCCGGCTTGTTGCTGGGCGCGTGGATCGATGATTTCGTGCTGGTCAGTGTGACGAC
>PHCM01000203.1 GCA_002842255.1 Betaproteobacteria bacterium HGW-Betaproteobacteria-2
GCAGCAGGCCAAGCGGTACAGAATATGAACATTATGTTTGATTTGCCAGAACATACCGGACTGGAGGTGGTCCCACTCCTGCCGTAATGTCAGGGGTGTCTGCGCTATGAGACGAGTTTCACGACGGTTGCGGGGACACTTCGGCGCTACGGCAAAGCGGATGACTGTGCGTTCCAAGCAGCCGTGGTACTGGCAATGGTTTGTCGCACTGCTTTTGATATTGTTCGGGTACCTGGTTGGTTATTGGCAATTTACCGGCGGCGATTATATCGGCTTGATTCAGAGCGTAAACAGCCTGCTCAGGGACAATCAGCAACTGGAAGCAAGGACAGTCTACCGCGAGCGTCAGTTGCAGGTAGAGCGTGCAGCGCAACAAAGCCTGGCGGATGAGCTGGCGGCGTTACAGGATGAGAACATGGAGCTGAAGAGTGAGGTGGCCTTTTATCGGGGCATACTCAATGAGAACTCTGCTACCGGTGAATTGAAACTCCACAGTTTCAAGATCAACAAAGGCAAGTTGCCTGATCAATACGAGTATCATGTTTTGCTTATACAGTCAGGCAGGCACGAGCGTGCGGTCCAGGGCGACTTGAAATTCGGGCTGGCAGCCTTGCAGAATGGCGAAGAAGTCTCGCTGCCATTGATGGATGGGATAGTGGCGATCGAGCCGGTCAAAGTGAACTTCAAGTATTATCAGCGTATAGATGGGAGTTTTGTGCTTCCTCCCGGGATTAGTAAACCGTCTGTTACACTCGCTTTGACCGAGAAGGGTCAGAAAGAACCTAAAATCAGACAAAAGCTTGATTTGCCAAAATGAGACCTCATATTGAAGGGAAGACATGTTTTCAAAAAATCGAAACAAGGCACCCAGCCGAATAGATACATTGGTTGGCGCAGATACACGTATTGACGGCGATATCCATTTTACCGGCGGTTTGCGGGTGGATGGCAGTATCCGGGGTAATGTGACGGAATCAGAGACACCGAGTACATTGGTCTTGAGTGAGAACGGCCGGATCGAGGGTGCCATTACCGTCTCGCAAGTGGTTATCAATGGAACGGTGACGGGACCTGTACAGGCGCTGCAATTTATCGAGCTGCAGGCAAAATCCCGTGTGACAGGCGATGTCAGCTACAAGTCACTGGAAATGCATACCGGTGCGGTAGTGGAGGGCAAGCTGGTCTATCTTGGCGACAACGCAAAGGCGTCCAGTGCAGATCCTTTGCTGGGTGTCGAGGATTAAACAGAATTTGACCGACTGGCGTTGCTGGTTGGATAATGAATCATCAAGGAATCAAGGAGTCATCATGAACACAGAAACAGAAATGCCAAGCCCGTTGGTCTTTACAGAGAATGCGGCACAAAAAGTGAAAGAACTGATTGATGAAGAGGGTACGCCTGATCTGAAGTTGCGGGTCTTTGTCAGCGGTGGCGGCTGCTCCGGCTTTCAGTATGGGTTTACCTTTGAAGAAGAAGTGAACGAGGATGATACTCAGGTTGAGCGCAATGGCGTCAGTCTGCTGATTGACCCCATGAGCCTCCAGTACCTGATGGGGGCGGAGATTGATTATCAGGATAGCTTGCAGGGTTCGCAGTTCGTTATTCGTAATCCGAATGCTACCAGCACCTGCGGTTGCGGCTCGTCTTTCTCTGCTTGAGAACAGTATTAAAACAAAAAGGGGCTTCGGCCCCTTTTTGTTTGTCTCACAGCTTTAGTTTGACCATTCCTGCCAATTTACTTGCCGGCTAACGCTTGTCGATAGGTACAAAGTCGCGCCGGGCGGATCCGGTGTAGAGTTGACGCGGCCTGCCGATCCTCGATTCGCTGTCCGAAATCATCTCATTCCACTGGGCAACCCAGCCTGCGGTTCTGGCCATGGCGAAAATTGCCGTGAACATGGAATTGGGAATGCCCATTGCTCGCATGACAATGCCGGAATAGAAATCGACATTGGGATAGAGCTTCCTGCTGACGAAGTATTCGTCTTCCAGTGCGATCTGTTCCAGCTTGATCGCAAGTCTGAACATGGGGTCATTGTGCAGGCCCAGTTCGTCCAGTACCTGATGGCAGGTCTGACGCATGATGGCGGCACGGGGATCCATGTTCTTGTATACGCGGTGGCCGAATCCCATGAGGCGGAAAGAGTCTGACTTGTCCTTGGCGCGATTGATGTATTCGCCGATGCGACTGACATCACCAATCTCTTCCAGCATCTTCAATGTGGCTTCATTGGCGCCACCATGGGCCGGGCCCCACAGCGATGCAATGCCGGATGCTACGCAGGCATAAGGGTTGGCACCGCTGGAGCCGGCAAGCCGTACCGTAGATGTCGATGCGTTCTGTTCATGGTCGGCGTGCAGGATCAGGATGCGATCAAAGGCCTTGGCCAGTATCGAATTGGGTTTGTATTCCTCGCAGGGCGTGGCAAACATCATGTGCATGAAGTTTTCCGCAAAATTAAACCTGTTTTGCGGATACATGAAAGGCTCGCCAATATTGTATTTATAGCTCCAGGCAGCAATGGTCGGTACTTTGGCCAGCAATCTGCAGGCGGATACTTCGCGGTTTTTGGCATCATGAATATCGAGTGAGTCATGATAAAAGGCCGACATGGAACCGACCACGCCGACCATGACCGCCATCGGATGTGCGTCGCGCCGGAATCCACGGAAGATGTTGGTGAGCTGATCGTGCACCATGGTGTGCTGGGTGATCTTGTCGGTGAACTGCTGTTTTTCTTCCGCAGTAGGCAACTCGCCATACATCAGCAGATAGGAAACCTCGAGAAAATCGCAATGATTGGCCAATTGCTCGATCGGATAGCCACGGTAATAGAGCAGGCCTTCATCACCATCGATATAGGTGATCTCGGAATGACAGGATGCAGTCGACAGAAAGCCCGGATCGTAAGTGAACACGCCATGCTTGCCCAGATTGCGGATGTCAATGACATCCGGTCCCAGGTTGCCAGCAAGCATGGGTAGCTCGATAGGCGGTGCCCCATTGTCAAATGTCAGTGTAACTTTTGTAGGTTTCATAAGCATTTTCAATTAATTTCAAATTGGCAGGGGTGCGGATTAACAAGGGTAAATCGCACCCAGAATTCTTGGGCCTTTGGCCCCGGTCACTGCAGGCAGGTTCCCTGGCCTGTGTAGCAGGCATTGCTGTGCCAACCAGGCAAAGGCAGCACTTTCAACGTGATTCACGTTGATGCCGAGTTCGTCAGAAAGCGCAATTTTCACAGGCTGAAGCAAATCACGCAAGCGTGAGACCAATGTT
>PHCM01000204.1 GCA_002842255.1 Betaproteobacteria bacterium HGW-Betaproteobacteria-2
CCTGAGTACAAGGCTGTACCACCATTGGCAGTATTACGACCGGCAGCAGGGCTGGGTCAGTACCGAGCGTATCGGTTTTGACCTGGAAGGTGGCCGTGACGGCGGTTTTCGTGGCTACACCTATAAACAGAACGTTTCTGCGGGCGACTGGCGGGTGAAAATAGAGACCGAATACGGCCGGACTGTGGCGATACACAAGTTTGCCGTCATCACTGGTGAGCCGGATGTGGCGCGGGCGCTTATCGATATTCTCTGATCGGCAGTTCTGCCGGATGACTCAGCTGATCTGCGACTCCAGAACATAGTCGGCACCTTCATCCATGCCGAGCTTCTCCAGCAGGATGGGCATGGTTTCGGACAGTAGCTGGGGCAGGGTATACGGCGGATTGACTATGAACAGCCCGCTACCATGCATACCGAAGCCATCAATGGAAGGTGTCTGCACTGTCAGGCTGACATGCAGCCAGTTTTTCAGAAGCAGTTTCTTGAGCTTTTCCACCATCTGCTGCGGTTCCGGCCTTTGCAGCAAGGGATACCAGATAATGTAGGTGCCGGTGGCGAAGCGTGTCAGGCTGTCCTTCAGCATGTCGACGACGCGCTGATAATCTTTCTTTTCTTCATAAGGCGGGTCAATCAGCACCACTGCGCGGCGCGGTGGTGGTGGCAGCAGTGCCTTGATTCCGGCGAAGCCATCCTGCGCCTCGGTCATCACCCGGCGGTTATTCGGCCCCAAACCCAAGGCCTTGAATGATTGGTTCAGCAACTTGTAGTCGTTGGGATGCAGTTCAAACAGGCGCAAACGGTCATCTGCCCGCATCGCGCTGAAAGCCAGTACCGGTGATCCAGGGTAGTGCCTGAGGGCATGGTCAGGGTTGAAGCTGCGGATGAGGTCGACATAGTCAGCGATGGCATGCGGCGAACCCTGGATATCCCAAAGCTGGCCAATGCCGCCGGCGAACTCAGCATTTTGCGTGGCATAGCCTTTATCCAGCGTATAGCTGCCGGCGCCGGCATGGGTGTCGATATACCAGAAGGGTTTGTCTTTCTGCGTTGCGTGTTTCAGTACCTGCAATAGGACAAGGTGTTTCAGCACGTCGGCATGATTGCCGGCGTGAAAGGCGTGACGATAACTAAGCATGCAATATTTCTGGGTTCTAGAGTTTCTGGGTTTTTGTTGTAAGGGATCTGATGCTGAGCGGCTTTATTCGATGATGCCGCAAGCAATGCGCGCACCGCCGCCACCAAGCGGTTTCGGGTCGTCGCTGTAATTGTCGCTGCCGGCATGGATGATGATGGCGCGGTCAATAACATCGGCGATTTTAAGTTTTGGTGCGACTACGGATTGGGTGGCCGTGCCGTCGTCAGCAACGACCAGTGCCGGCAAATCGCCGGAGTGTCCGGCGCCGGTCGGCCCTTCATGCTTGCCGCTGTGTGCAGGGTCGTAATGACCGCCTGCACCCAGACCGGCGACTTTCTTGCCATCCTTTTCCAGCGTGGCACAGCTCGGGTTCTCATGAATGTGGAATCCACGTTCGCCTGGCGGCAATTCTGCCAGGTCGGGGCTGATGATCAGTCCCTGCTCGCTGTCAGCCAGCTTGATGATGCCGATGATTTTGCCGACGCCCGCTTCACTGATGGCGCGCATGGCAACTACTTTTTCTGCAGCCATGGCAGGCAGGCTGTTGAGCAGGAAAATGGCAATAAGTAGACGATTGATTTTCATGATGTGGCTCCTTGTACTGGGGCGTGTTCACACTAAATTGACGACAGTCTGACATCGATTTCGACATTGTATTCCATTCGGTTCATATGTTCCGGTCGGCATGGTCAACCGATGATGTCTGCTGTCGTTGAAGCAAGGGTAGCATCTTTAATATGACAGGAAAGGATCACATGATGACATTGACCAGAATTCTTGGTGTCACGGCAACTGTTGCCGCATTGACTATGGGTAGCGTATATGCCAATGAAACTGCAGAGCCAGTCAAGGTGCAGAAGTCTGAACGTGGCTGGCATGCCGATGCCGATCAGGATGGCAAGATCAGTTATGAAGAATTCCGTGCCGCCAATGAAAAGCGCATGGAGCATCACTTCAAACGCATGGATGCAAATGGCGACGGTTTCATCGATCAGTCCGAGAAGCAGGCGATGCATGACAAGTGGGGCGCCAGACATAAAGTTAAAGGCGAGCGTTGTCAGAAGCCGGACGCAGTAAAAACATATTAAGATTTTGTAGCTGTTTGGCAGGCACCCGAACCGGGTGCCTTTTTTATTGCTGGTTGCTGCAACATAAGTCAGCTTTCAGATAATTATTGCAGTGTCGCATTGGAGAGTCAGTCCGAGGCTGCTAGCATTACGGTCTATGGCACACCATCACGATCATTCGCACGATTCCAGTTCACGCAAGCGGGATGTTCTGTTCCTGCCGTTGCTGCTGACTGCCGGTTTTGCTGTGGTTGAGGCACTGGGTGGCTGGATCACAGGCTCACTGGCATTGCTGAGCGATGCCGGCCACATGGCTTCCGATGCCGCGGCGCTGGCCCTGGCCTGGCTCGGTGCCTGGATAGCACGCAAACCGGCCAATGCCAGGCACAATTATGGTTTTTTGCGCGCCGAAGTGCTGGTGGCGCTGCTCAATGCCCTGGTCATGCTGGGGGTGGTGGTTGCTATCGTGCTTGAGGCGATCGAGCGCATGCAATCGCCGCAGGAAGTCGCAGCCGGTGGCGTCATGCTGATCGCCTTTATTGGCTTGCTGATCAATCTGTTTGTAGCGCTGCATCTGCATCGTGGTCAGCACACCATTAATCATCGGGCAGCGTTATTGCATGTGATGGGTGATCTGCTTGGCTCGGTAGCGGCACTGACGGCCGGCATAGTGATTTATTTCACGGGCTGGTATCTGATAGACCCGATATTGTCCATATTCATTTCGGTGCTCATTCTGGTTTCCACTCTCAGGCTGTTACGTGAAGTGGTGCACATGCTGATGGAGGGCGTGCCCGTCCACCTGGATATCGATATCATCAGGCAAGACCTGCTGACGGTTCCTGAGGTGGAGGGGGTGCATCATTTGCGTGTCTGGTCATTGTCTTCTGAAGTGACGGCGCTTTCTGCCCATGTGGTGGTCAATGATAAAAGTGAATGGCCGATGATCCTGGAAACGATGCGGCATATCCTGCATGAGCACTTTGCTATACAACATGTCATTCTGCAGCCGGAATTCAACCACACAGGCAAGCAGGACGCGGAAGGTTGCTGGCTGACAGAG
>PHCM01000205.1 GCA_002842255.1 Betaproteobacteria bacterium HGW-Betaproteobacteria-2
GGCCAGTCGAATGATCACCATATGTTTGTTCTCTTAAGTTTTTGCAGAAAGGGGCGGATTTTACGTTATTTTTTAATACTTTGGCAAGGTAAATATCATGTCTGTGCAGAATTTTGATATGCCGTCGGGTCCGCGATACCGCTGGCAGCAAAACCGTCACGGCGTAGGCGGCATGAATCACACAATCCGCAGGCCCGGCCTTGAGCGTCAGCCTGATAGCAGGATACCGTCATGCCATAGTCGACACCCAGTTTCGTACCCTGCTGAATGATCTGCGCCTTGCTCATGTCGATCAGTGGCGCATGGACGGTGATAGTACGACCCTCCACCGCCGATTTGGTCGCCAGATTGGCCATGCGCTGGAAGGCTTCCACATATTCCTTGCGGCAATCCGGATATCCGGAATAGTCCAGCGCATTGACCCCGATAAATATATCCCGCGCATCCAGCACTTCGGCCCAGGCCAGCGCCAGTGACAGCATGATGGTGTTGCGCGCCGGCACATAGGTAACCGGGATACCCTCGGTCGGCGACTGCGGCACGTCGATGTGCTCATCCGTCAACGCTGAGCCGCCGAACATCGAAAGATCGAGCTGTGCTGTGCGATGCGCAGCAGCGCCCAGCGTTTTGGCGATTTTTTCGGCTGCCTTCAGTTCAGCCACATGACGCTGGTGATAATCAAGACTCAGGCAGTAACACTCGTAGCCCTGACTGCGCGCAATGGCCAGCACGGTGGCGGAATCCAGTCCGCCGGAGAGGAGCACAACGGCTTTGGCGCCGAGGTCGCCGCTACGCGGCGGGCGCTCGGCGGACATGCCCCTTGCGGGTACATTCTTCATCTGCAATTCCTAAACACCGGGCTTTTCGCCCCATAAAATCTTGTGCAGTTGCACCTGCATGCGGACAGGCAGCCGGTCTGCCAGAATCCATTCCGCCAGTGCTGCGGCATCAAGCCGGCCATGCACAGGTGAAAACAGCACACTGCATTTTTCTGCGATGCCGTACTCGGCAAGGATTTTTTTGGCCCAGTCATAATCCGCCCGGTCACACAGAACGAACTTCACCTCATCATTGGATTTCAGCCGTTGCAGATTATCCCAGCGATTGTTTTCCATCTCCCCCGAACCCGGGGTCTTGACATCCAGAATCACCGCCACACGCGGGTCGACACCGCTGGTATCGATAGCACCGCCAGTTTCCAGCGAGACCTCATAACCCGCATCGCACAGCCTGCTCAAGAGTTCCAGGCATTTTTTCTGGGCAAGAGGCTCTCCACCGGTCACTGTGACATAGCGCGCACCATAGCCCGCAACCTTTTCCATGATCTGTTCCAGCGACATATTGCTGCCGCCCGAGAAGGCATACTCCGTATCACAATAGACACAGCGCATGGGACAGCCGGTCAGGCGCACGAATACCGTAGGCAGGCCAATACGGGAGGATTCCCCCTGCACGGAATGAAAAATCTCATGTACTTTCAGTGTCATAAATCTTGCGATGGGTCAGGCGCGAATAGTGGCGCCAAAAAAATTTGAAGCGTGATTATACGCCCGGGAGTGGCAATCCGCTTGCTTGAGAGATTTGGGGCTGGTTATCTCGACTTGATGGACTCAAGCACCTTCAGGCGCTGTTGCGCATTGGGTGCCACCGCACTCTGCGGATATTGACCGAGCAGAATGCGAAGTGTTTTCTTTGCACCTTCAACATCCGACAGTTGAATCTGTGAATTGGCGATATTGAACATCGCATCCGGCGCCTTGGCATGATCAGGGAACTGCTGCAGCAGCTTTTCCTGGGTCGCGATGGCCGCCTTGTAGTTCTTCAGTGAAAATTGCGCATAACCCAGCGCATACTGGGCGTCTGGCAAACGCGGACTGGCAGGGTGAGCCTGTATGAACTTGTTCAGCGCTTCGAAAGCTTCACGGTGTTTGGATGCCTTGACCAAGGCCATGGCTGCATCAAACTCGGCCGCCTCTTCTGCTGACACCTCTGACTCTGCTGCTTCGCCCCCTGCAGGTGCCTGGCTTGCGGCGCCTTCCAGCTGACGCAAACGGGTATCGGTATCTGCATATAAATCACGCTGACGTTGCTGCGTGCTTGCCATGTTGTGTGTGGCAACTTCCAGTTCGCCCTTGACCCGGCTGAGTTCCTGATTCAGTTGCTCGACCTGGCTCAGCAAATCAAGCAGACCCCGGCCTTTGACGATGGCCTCAATGGCAGCCACCCTCTCTTCCAGAGCCTGCTGATTTTTTCTCAGTTCATCAAAGGCTGTCTGATTCTGAGTCTGATTCTCCGTAATTTTTTTACGTGCTTCCTTGTCCTCAAGAAACGCGTGGGCGTTTTGTGACAAGGCAAACAATAAAACAGAACCCAGAACCAGAAAACGCATCATTCAACCTTTAATTATTCGCCTTTGTAGATGATATCAACACGGCGGTCTTTTGCACGGCTTGTGCTATCGGTACCGGTCGCCTTTTCTTCACCGTAACTGACGGTTTCGATCTGGCTGTCCTGTACGCCCAGCAGGTTCATGACCTTCTTGACGGAAACAGAACGGCGCTGACCCAGAGCCAGGTTGTACTCTCGGGTACCGATTTCATCAGCATGCCCTTCCAGCGTGATGGATGAGCCACTGTTCTGGTTCAGATATTTAGCGTGAGCTTCAATCAGGGGACGGAACTCGGCTTTGACATCATCCTTGTCGAAATCGAAGTAGATAGTACGTTGTGAAAGAATGTTGTTTGGATCCTTCAATGGATTAATATCCATGGAGGAAGTGGCTGTACCTGAAGTTGCTGCGCCGTCATCCACTGTTGCAGCTGGGGCTGAAGACACACTCTTGTCATCAACGGTTGCGGCATCCTTCATGGGCTTGCTTGAACAAGCGGTGAGCATCACTGCCAGCAAAATGGTTCCGATTAGTCCTTTATTCATTATTACTCTCCTTAGTTTTGAAGCTGTATGCGACTACAGACGTACGTTACATTAAAAAAACATGATTGCAAAATCACGACTCACTACTACCACTTAAAAACCTCAATTCATCAACGGCCCCCAGGCAGGCTCTCTGACATCGCCACCAGACTCACTCAGGCGCTGTTTGACCCGGCCATCAGCAGAAACCGCGGCCAAGGTTCCCTTGCCATTCATCTTGGTGGCGTACAGCAGCATGCGACCATTCGGCGCAAAACTTGGCGACTCATCCATGGTCGTGTCGCTCAACACCTGAACCTGGTTTGTGGCCAGATCTTGAATAGCAACACG
>PHCM01000206.1 GCA_002842255.1 Betaproteobacteria bacterium HGW-Betaproteobacteria-2
TACATGCTGAAGACAAGTCTGGCGGTGATAAGTTTTGATAATCGTGGATTGGTGGCAGAGTGCAATTGTGTGAGTGGCGAGCGAACTGCAAAGCAATCGGTAATTCCCCCATTCAAGCCAGATATTTTTCGCCAAGCTGCGATGATATGGTCATTCTATGTTGCAGGTAGCGGGTGATGATGAAAAAAGCCTGGAGCAAGTCCAGGCTTTTTTAAGGGCATCAGCCAATGACTGAAGAGTCATACTCATAAGGGAGAAAATGTCTCAGCAGAAATTGGACAGTGGTATAAAACTCAGCCGATTCAGTGAGGATTACAGGCTGAATACATTCATGGCCCCGCCACCAGGAGCCGCGTTCCACTTTGTGAGTTCCTTGTAGCCGCCAGCAGCACCCAAACCATCTGTTTCATTGGTCAGGCCAAGATTCATCGCAACACCTGCCCATCCACCGATGCCGGATAGTACGCCGACATATTGGTTGCCTTTGTGGCCGTAGGTGATGGCGTTGCCGACGATGCCGGAACCAACACGGAATTTCCACAATTCCTTGCCTGTGTCAGCATCCAGCGCCTTGAACCAGCGGTCCAGTGTGCCGTAGAAAACCAAGTTTGATCCGGTTGCAAGTGCACCACCCCAAGCGGAGAATTTTTCCTTGTTGTACCAGATGGATTTACCATTGATGCCATCCCAGGCCATGAACCCGCCCATAACGCCGTCAGGCCCGGCAAACATGGTTAAGGTTGCACCTACCCATGGTTGGCCAGCAATGTATTTGGATTCAATCGGTTCGTAAGTCATGCAAACGTGGTTGAGTGGTACATAGAACTTGCCGGTTTTTGGTGAGAATGCAGCAGGTTGCTGGTCCTTTACCCCAAGTGCAGAAGGGCAGATGCCTTTGGCGTTGTAATCCTGATGGGTGGAAAACTTGGGATCCTTTACCGGGATGCCGGTTTTCAGGTCAATACTGCTTGCCCAGTTGACGAATGGATGCATCTTGTTGGCAACAACCAGCGAGCCATTAGTGCGGTCGAAGGTATAACCGAAGCCATTGCGGTCAAAATGGCTGGCCAGTTTCTGGCCTTTGTGTTCCCACAGGATGATTTCATTCATGCCGTCGTAGTCCCACTCATCATGTGGAGTCATCTGGTAACCCCACTTTGCCATGCCGGTATCAACATCGCGCGCAAAAATAGTCATCGACCACTTGTTGTCACCGGGGCGCACATCCGGATTCCAGGTGCCGGGATTGCCTGTGCCGTAGTACATCAGGTTGAGTGATGGGTCGTATGAGTACCAACCCCAGGTCGGGCCACCACCTTGCTCCCAGCCATTTTTTGCAGCCTGCGGCTTGTGCCAGGTTTTGATGCCCAGGTCTTTTACTGGAAATTTAAGTTTTTCCTTGGGTAAAGGTTTAAAAGAACCGCCTTCCTTGTTGCCGCCATTGACGTCCTGGTATACCGAAAGCGCGCTGTAGTGCGGATTTTCCTTGTTGAAGTCGTCGCCTATCAGAGCGTCCTTGTCGGAGCCGGTGCTGTAGGCACGCCAAGCCAATGTGCCGTTTTCAATGTTGTAGGCGGAGATATAGCAACGTACTCCATATTCACCGCCTGAACAGCCGGTGATGACCTTGTCCTTGATGATATGCGGCGCGTTGGTGGTGGAAGCGCCGATTTTGGTGTCCACGACCATGGACTCCCAGATTTTCTTGCCGGTCTTGGCATCCAGGGCTACCAGCAGCCCGTCATTCTGTTGCAGGAATATCTTGCCGTTACCGTAACCAAGGCCGCGGTTGACGTTGTCACAGCAGAGTAAAGCCTGTACGGATGGGTCTTGTTTGGGGAAGTAAGACCAAACGATTTTCTGGTCATCGTCGAGGTCAAGTGCGTAGACGTTATTGGGGAACGCGGTATGGATATACATGATATTGCCGATGACCAGTGGTGCACCTTCATGGCCGCGATTAACGCCGGTGGCAAATGTCCATGCCAGCTTGAGTTTGTTGACGTTGCCTTTGTTGATTTGCGACATTGCGCTGTAACCGGTATTGGCAAAATCTTTGCGTGGATGTGCCCACTGGTTGTCGTCTTTCATCAGCCCGGTCAATTCATCATTGGCCATTGCTGAAAAAGACAGCGCTCCGAGTAGGCTGGTGGCTAATGCCATGTTCAATTTAGTTAACTTCACAATGCTTCTCCTAAAAAAATCATTTTGGAGATATCAGGTGATGAAGATGAGCAAAATCTTTACAAAACACCTGATATCGATGATCTGTTCCGCAAGGGGCATGCCAAGTGATTTCCAGGGGGGGTAAATATTTAAATTAATTCATATAAATCAGTGTTGTATTGATTGATCTATATCAATAGATGTCAGATAAGCACGGTAGGCCCCGGCTATTCTGTTGTGTCAGAAATACGCAGGTGTTACATTCGATGACAGTTATATTTAATTGCAAAATATTATGTTTAAAGATGCATTAACAGTTCAGGTCGCGCGTCAGGAGTTCCTGGCCAAAGGACAGGTTGGACAAGGCCTGGTGGCCAAGGAAATCGAACGTTCCTGGCAGCGTTGTCTCGCCAATGGCATAGATGCAGAGTCTGCGCAGAGTTATATGCTCAGCAAACATGAGTTCGGGCAGCGGATAGAAATGAATCATCTGTTGTTGTCGCATGCCCGGCCAGAGATGGACACGCTCAACGAGCAGATTGCGCATACCAGAAGCATAGTGATTCTCACTGATGCTGAAGGCGTAATTCTCCATAGCCTCGGAGATAGCAGCTTCATGACGGAGGCGCAGCGCGTGGCACTCGGCCCGGGTTCATCCTGGAATGAGCGCCATCGCGGCACCAATGCCATTGGTACCGCTTTAATTGAGCAATCGCCCATGACAGTACACGGTGCAGAGCACTATGTGGCAAAACACCATGTGTTGAGTTGTTCGGCAGTTCCTATCTATGGTGTTCAGAACGACCTGATCGGTACGCTGGATGTTTCCAACGATTACCTGCTGCCGCAGCAACATACACTGGCTTTGGTAAAGATGGCGGCGCAGATGATCGCCCTGCTCAATATTTGCGAAGCCGGTGATGAAATCGTCGCGGCGCGCACGCTGCCGGCGGCTCGCGAGCAGGGCTACGTCGACGCGCTGCTGCGCGAGCATCTTGACGGTGCGGCAGATCGCAGCGAAGCGTTATGGCAGGTGTTGTGCCTTGAACTTTGGGCGCAGCGGTTTGTTGA
>PHCM01000207.1 GCA_002842255.1 Betaproteobacteria bacterium HGW-Betaproteobacteria-2
ATCGATATCGCGGCGCTGAGCGAACATTGGCGTGATCCAAGTCTTTTGCTGGGGCTGATGTTGCGGTATCTGGCCGATGCCTTGAGCACATTCGAACAGCAGGGCTTCAGTGCCATGCATGAAGAATGGACCGGCTATCATGCCTACCAGAATCAAACCGTGCGCATGCTGTTGCCCGATGGGCGCGAAACACAGGGTGTGGCGCGTGGCGTGGCAGAGGATGGCATCCTGCTGGTGGAAACAGCGGGTGGCGTGCAGCGTTTTTCTGCGGGAGAGATCAGCCTGCGTGGAGTGACTTCATGATATTGACCATCGATACCGGCAACACACGTACCAAGTGGGCGATCTTCAATGAGACGAACGCTATCATGGCGCGCGGTGCTATTGATAACACGAAGCTGGGCAGCAGTCCGCAGGAGTGGGCGGGGTGTGCGCTGGCGGTGATCTCCAATGTTGCGGGCGAGGAAATCGCTGCCAGGTTGAAGGCCATGCTGGCCGGTGTTACGAGGCAGCATTGGATAGCGGCAACAGCCGAAGGGTATGGCATCACCAACGACTATCAACAGCCTGAAAGTCTGGGTTCCGACCGCTGGGCGGCGATGATCGGTGCCCGGTTCTACACCAGTCAGCACTGCCTGGTAGTCAACGCCGGCACGGCGCTGACCATGGATGCGCTGTTGCATGATGTGGATACGGAACGTTATCGGTTTGCCGGCGGCGTGATACTGCCCGGTCTGCATGCCATGCAGCAGACGCTGCTGCAACGTACATATGGTGTTGGCCAAGCAATTGAAGGGCAGGGCAAGTATGCCGAGCTGCCGACCAATACGGCGGATGCCGTCTATACCGGCGCATTGCTGGCGATGACAGGCGCCATCGAACATATGAACCTGCGTTTACAGCGACTTACAGACAGCTCCATTCATTGTATGATAAGCGGCGGTGATGCCGTTTTGCTGCTGGATAGCTTGCGGAGCAGTGCGGTCATCAGTGATATAGTGGTTGTTGAGGATTTGGTATTGCGCGGTTTGTTGGTGATAGGACGAGAGATTCGATGAAGTGGTTATTGTGGCTCCTGCTGTTTTTCAATGTGGCGTTACTGGCCTATTTCAATTTGGCCGGCCAGCCTGAAGTGGAGCTGCAGATTGCGGAAACGCCCCTGAATCCGGAAAAGATCCGTCTGCTGAGTCCGGAGGAGATCGAGGCGTTGCCGAAGCGTGAAGTGGCAACAATTGCAGAAAGCAGTCAGGTGCCGCAGTATGGCTGCTATGAATGGGGAACATTCTCCCGTGCCAAACTGGCCAGTGCACAGAGTTATTTGAGCCGCCACGCACTGGAGGTCAAGGTCGTGCAGCACTCTGCGGAAGAGGCGACGCGTTACTGGGTCTATATCCCGCGCGCGGGCAACGCACAGGCAGCGCAGGCGAAAATGGACGAGTTGCGTACACTGGGTGTGACTGACATGGTGGTGGTTCAGGATCAGCAGTCCGCCAATGTAATTTCGCTCGGGGTGTTCAAGGATGAGCAATTAGCGACTAAACTGTTGGAAGATTTAAAAAGCAAAGGTGTGAGCACAGCAGTAAAGGGCGTTCGTAACCAGGAACAGGGCCGGTCAAGTCTTTACATCAGCAATATGTCATCAGCGCTGGTGCCTGAACTTGAAGGGCTGCAGCAGGAGTTTCCCGGTAGCGAGCTGAAACTAGTCAATTGCCAATAGGAGGCATCATGGGTTTTTTTAAGAGTATCCTGAAGAAAGTTGCATTGGCCGCTGTTGTTGTTGCGGGGAAAAAAGTATTGACCAAGGTGGTCAGCAGCCTTGGTGACAAGGATAAGGCCGCACCGACTCCAGCCGCTGCCAAAACGGAGACAGCTGCCGCCAAGCCGGCTGCTAAAACGGCAAGTACAGCCAAAAAGGCCAGTACAGCTAAAAAGGCCGGCACAGCCAAAAAGCCAGCCGCCAAGAAACCGGCTGCCAAAACGATTGCGGCGAAAACCAGCACAGCTAAAACCGCTGCTGCCAAACCTGCGGCAACCAGGAAGCCGGCAGCTAAAAAACCCGCCGCCAAAAAGCCAACACAAGCCAAGCCTGCAGCAGCTGCCAGCGCAGCGCCAGCCGCAGCAAGTACCGAGGCTCCAAAAACAGAAACCCCGAGCGCATAAGGCGCCCGGGGTTTCTGTTTTCCGATACTCGCAAGCCGGCAATCGCCGGGGCGGGTTCAGCGATTACCTTTTCTTGATGTAAAGATCGGTAATCGTTCCTTCTTTCATTTCCGCAGCAAAGCAGACGGTTTCCGACAGCGTCGGGTGTGCGTGGATGGTGAGCCCCAGATCATGTGCGTCTGCACCCATCTCGATCGCGAGAACCGCTTCGGCCAGCAGTTCACCGGCATTGACGCCGACGATACCGGCACCGATCACGCGCTGAGTTTCCTTGTCGAAAATCAGCTTGGTCGCGCCTTCAGAGCGTGCAATAGAGAGTGCACGGCCGCTGGCAGCCCAGGGGAAGGAGGCTTTTTCGATGGCGATGCCCTTTTCCTTGGCTTCGGTCTCGGTGACGCCGGCCCAGGCCACTTCGGGGTCGGTATAGGCCACTGAAGGGATGCACATGGCCTGGAATTCGACCTTGTGGCCGGCAATCACCTCTGCAGCCACCTTGCCCTCATGCGAGGCCTTGTGTGCCAGCATGGGCTGACCGACGATGTCGCCGATGGCGAAAATGTGCGGGATTACATTTCCTTGGCTGTCGCGGGTGCGCATCTGCTTGTCGACAGCGATGAAACCGCGATCATCGACGGCAACGCCGGCGTTCTCGGCGCCGATGTTCTTGCCGTTGGGGCGGCGGCCGATAGCGACCAGTACGCGGTCATAAACCTCGACACCGGCAGGCGCATTTTCACCTCCAAAACTGACATGGATGCCGTCTTTTTTGGCTTCCATCTTGGCGACCTTGGTCGACAGCATGATCTTCTCGAAACGCTTTTCCATACGCTTTTGCAGCGGACGGATCAGGTCGCGGTCGCACCCGGGAATCAGGCCGTCCATGAATTCGACTACGCTGACCTTGCTGCCCAAGGCATCGTAAACCGTCCCCATTTCCAGGCCGATGATGCCGCCGCCGACGACCAGCATGCGTTTTGGAATGTCAGCCAGTGCCAGTGCGCCGGTGGAATCCATGATGCGCTCGTCCTCGGGCACGCCCGGGAACTTGGTCGCCTGAGAACCGGCGGCGATGATGGC
>PHCM01000208.1 GCA_002842255.1 Betaproteobacteria bacterium HGW-Betaproteobacteria-2
AGGGGTCGGTGGCAATATTCAGCTTGCTCAGCCTGACACCTTCACCCAGACGCACCTCGATATCCTGCGGCCGCAGATTGAGATAGCGGGCGGCGATCAGCATGGAAAGCGAAGGATAGTATTGATCGTAGTGCGCAAGAATCAACGGCTCGGAACGAATGGCGCCATCGACATCCGGACTGGCGTTCAGGTGACCGATGGCCGCAGCATGCTCACCGATTTGCGGAATGGGCGGCAAAGCCGAGAGTGTCGGGATGGGTAACCACCCGGCAGCTTCAGCCCCAATCCGGTCCACCACCTTGCCCAGGCTGTTGCGGCTGACATATTCAGGCAGAGGCTTGTCCGGGTTGCCCCGCGGCTCACCGATGACAAAAGGCATGGCAACAATCACATTGCCTGCATTCTCGAAACTGCCGGCCAATTTGGCATCGGCGTTCAATTGCGACTCGGCTTCAGCCAACAGGGCACCCAGTTCCGTCAGAAGCGTATCGCTTTCTGCTCCAACGGGTTCGACCGGTTCGGCAGTCGACGTAGCTTCCTGAGTAGTCTGGCGGGCGCCTGCCTGCTGCACGAATTCGGAAATTTTATTGATGTGCGCGAGACCGGGATCGATCTGCGGTTCGATGAAAAAAATCGTATTGCCGATGACCTTGGCTTCGGCCTTTGCCAGCAGGTCGGTCATTTCGGCATGCACATTGCGTGACCAGGGCCAGCGACCTATATTGGCGATACTCTGCTCATCGATTGCGATGATGGAAATCAGGTCACCGGCATCGCGGCTGCTCGCCTGCACGCCCCAATCGTAGGCAACGCGCTCGAGGCTCTGTAGCATGGCACTGCCGCCGGCAAAGAGAAATAGCAATGAGATAACAAGCCCGGCAAACCAATCGGATTTCCAAAAAGACTTCTTCAACCCTGCTCTCCCTTTTTTTATGTGCAGTGGTGACTATTGTTTATCTTTTGAGCCTACAGGACTGATATTACACGCGATTTTTTTCAAAAAGAAGTCATACACAAAGAATAGCGGCCAAGTGCAGCGCAATATGACCATAATTGTCGCCGCACCTGAGGAAAACTATCTGCGCTGAGTCACCTCGTGCGGTCGTGCTTCAGCCGCCAGCTTGTCCAGCACGCCATTGACGTACTTATGGCCATCAATGCCGCCATAGATTTTTGCCAGCTCGACGCCTTCGTTGATGGCGACACGGTAGGGAATCGTTGGGTCGTAAATCAACTCATAGGCGGACAGACATAGAATCGCATGCTCGACCGGACTTAATTCCGCCACCTGACGATCGACGTACACCGCGATACGGCCTTCCAACTCCTGCATATGCTCAGCCACGCCCTCGATCAACTGACGAAAGAACGCCTCGTCTGCACGATGGAAATCCACATCATCCGCCATATCGCGGATGATCTTGCGTACTTCGGACTGATTCATCAACCCCTGATAGATGCCTTTCAGCGCCAGTTCGCGCGACTTGCGTCGATTCTTCCCGGGCTTGGTCAGCTTGGCTGTTGACGGCTTGTTCTCGGCTGCACTCATAACGCTCTCAACAGATTGACCATCTCGATTGCGACAGCGGCAGCTTCAGCACCCTTGATCGACATGCGCGCCAGCGCCTGATCGTCATCCTCGGTCGTCAGGACGGCATTGGCGACTGGAACACCGGTGTTCAGTTGCACTTCCGAGATGCCTCGTGCCGACTCGTTGGCCACTACTTCAAAGTGGTAGGTCTCGCCGCGAATGATGGCGCCCAACGCAATCAATGCATCATATTGCTGGCTATCTGCCATGTGATGCAGCACCAGCGGAGTCTCCAGCGCACCGGGCACTGTGGCTACCGTGACATTCTCGTCGGCAACGCCAAGCTTGCTCAGTTCGGCCTTGCAGGCGGACAACAGACCATCACCAATATCACTGTTGAAACGGGACAGCACGATACCGATACGTAGTCCCCGACCATCTGTATTAATTTCTATTTCTCTCACACGAACCTCGAACTTGGACACACGCCGCAAAACCGGCGCGCAGATTGGAAATACAGGATTATAAAATAATCAAACGCTTATTGCTGCTTTAATTGCCGGATGTGCGACCGTACAGGGCAGCAAGCTCGGCATGACGATAGCAATCCACCGTATGGTCATTGACCATGCCGATGGCCTGCATCATGGCGTAACAGATGGTGGAACCGACAAACTTGAAACCGCGTTTGGCCAAGTCTTGCGATAAAACATCGGAGACCGGCGTTTTTGCCGGCACTTCACTATGAGCGCGCCAGTGATTGACGATGGGTCGGTCGTCGACAAAACGCCAGAGATAGGCATCGAAACTGCCAAACTCGGACTGCACCTGCAGAAATCGCTGCGCATTGTTAATGGCAGCAGCGATTTTCAGACGGTTACGGACGATACCGGCATCCGCCAGCAAGGCCGCCACCTTGACATCATCATAACGCGCGACCTTGGCTGGATCGAAGCCGTCAAGCACCTCGCGATAGCGCGGCCGCTTCTGCAGAATGGTCTGCCAGCTCAAGCCCGCCTGCGCACCTTCCAGAATCAGGAACTCGAACAGCTTGTGTTCGTCGTGCACCGGCACACCCCACTCGGCATCGTGATACGCGATATCCTGCGGGGTTCTGGGCCAGGCGCAACGGTGCATACAGCTTCAGTAATCTGCCTAGTGGAACAGGATCCAGGCTTTTTGCAGCGTGCTCCAGACCCCGTAACTGATAGGAATACCGACCGCGATCCAGGCAACCGTCGCCAGAATCGGATGGCTCTGCGCCTTGCCGTTCTGGTTGGCAGCTTCCGCAGCCACTGACTTGTCATGCGACAACTTGCGCTCGGCTTCGAGCTCTGCATCCGTCATGTAATGCTTCTCGGCCACCGGTCGCACCAGCAGATTACAGACCAGACCGACCAGCAGCAAGGCGGCCAGCATGTACATGATGATGTTATAAGCCTCGTTGGCCGGGACACCGCGATCCAGCTGATAGTCACGCATGTAATTGACGATCACCGGCCCCAGCACACCTGCCGTCGCCCAGGCAGTCAGCAAACGCCCATGAATCGCACCCACATGCTGGGTGCCAAAGATATCGGCGAGATAAGCGGGAATGGTGGCAAAACCGCCGCCGTACATCGACAGGATGATGCAGAAGATACCGGCAAACAGCGCCACACTGCCGATGCCGCCCG
>PHCM01000209.1 GCA_002842255.1 Betaproteobacteria bacterium HGW-Betaproteobacteria-2
ACACGCTGGCGGCCGATGCCCATCCACGGGCTTTGCAGCTCAACCTGCAGATTCCGGACTTCGATAACCCGCAAAGCCGGGCACTGGCGCAATCCTGGGTGGATGCGGGCATGAGTCCCGAAGACATCGTGAAGACCGTGCTCGCAATGTTCCGCGAACAGGAATTCATCTACACCTTGCGCCCGCCCCGGCTGGGCAGGGAACCGATCGACGACTTCCTGTTCAACACGCGACGCGGCTTCTGCGAACACTACGCCGGCACCTTCGTCTACCTGATGCGCGCCGCCGGCGTACCAGCTCGCGTCGTCACCGGCTATCAAGGCGGTGAACTCAATCCGGTAGGCGAATATCTCATCGTGCGCCAGTCGGACGCCCATGCCTGGGCCGAAGTCTGGCTGGAGAGCAAGGGCTGGGTACGTGTCGACCCGACCGGCGCCGTCTCGCCGTCACGCATCGAATACGGTATCGAGACCGCCATGCCCAACGAAAACCCGTTACCGCTGCTGGCCAGAAACCGTTTCCCGCTGATCAAGAAGATGTATCTCAATCTTGATGCCATCGATAACGCCTGGAATCACTGGGTACTGGATTACAATCAGAAACGGCAGATGGAATTCCTTTCCAGCCTCGCGGGTAGCAAGCTGTCCTGGCAGGATCTGGCTATCGCCATGATCGTCGCGGTCGGGGCTGTCGGGTTGCTGCTCAGTTATTTCATCATCCGCGAGAATCCGGCGAAAAAAGACGAGTTACAACGCATCTATGCCAGATTCTTGCGTAAACTGCAGCGCAAGGGCATCATGCGTCGGCCGCAGGAAGGCCCGCTGGATTTCGGTGAACGCGCCAGCCAAGCCTTGCCGAAACAGGCCGGGCAGATAGCAAAGATTACAGACCTCTATACCCAGATGCGTTACCGCGACAGGAAAACCACAGAATCGACCGAGTTGTTGAAATGGCTGATCAAGACCTTCAAATAGACCATCACCGCTACATGCACGCCGCGCTGGAACTGGCGAAAGAAGCCGCCGGGCTGGGCGAAGTGCCGGTCGGCGCTGTGGTGGTAAAAGACGGCGAAATTATCGGGCGCGGCAGCAATGCGCCGATCTCGCAGCATGACCCCAGCGCCCACGCCGAGATCCAGGCCATGCGTGACGCCGCCGTTCGGCTCGGCAACTACCGGCTGGTTGGCTGCAGCCTCTACGTCACGCTGGAGCCCTGCGCCATGTGCGCCGGCGCCATCCAGCATGCCCGCATCGCCAATCTGATTTATGGCGCCAGCGACCCCAAGACCGGTGCCTGCGGCAGCGTCATCGACCTCATGGCCGAAGCCAGGCTCAACCACCATACCGAAGTCACCGGCGGCGTTCTGGCACAGGAGTGCGGTAGCCTGCTGAGTCAATTCTTTGCCAGCCGCAGGAAGTCCAGCAGGCCGCAGTAAAGTCGTTTTAGCCACAGAGATCACAGAGAGCACAGAGGGTAAACCAGCGCACGAATACTACGGCGCGGGAGGTGACGACTAAAACCATGCTCTGAATGAATCAAGGGTTTTCTCTGTGAACTCTGTGTCCTCTGTGGCTAAAAATAAAAAAGCCCCGCAATTGCGGGGCTTTCTTTTTTGAACGATCTTATTCTCTGTCGCCGGCAAATGCCATCAACAGATGCAGCAGGTTGGTGAACAACTGATAAACACTGATATAGAGCGACAGCGTCGCCATCACGTAGTTGGTCTCGCCACCTTGCACGATGCGGTTGACATCGTAGAGGATGAAACCGGAGAACAGCAGTACGGCAACACCGGACAAGGCCAGCGAGAATGCAGGTATCTGCAAGAACAGGTTGGCCAACGATGCGACGATCAGCAGGATGATGCCGACCAGCAGGAAGTTGCCCATGAAGCTGAAATCGCGCTTGGTGGTACTGGCGATGGCGGACAACGTCAGGAAGATGATGCCGGTACCGCCAGCGGCAAGGCCGACCAGTTCACCACCGTTACGCAGGCTCAGGGCCACTTGCAAGATAGGACCGAGCAGCGCGCCCATGATGAAGGTCAGGCCGAGCAGAAAGACCACGCCCATGCTGTTGTTGCGGTTGGCGGATACGGCGTAGAACATGCCGAAAATAACGGCCAGAGAAACCAGCGCGAACATGATCGGGCTGCCTGCGGCAAAGGAAAAGTCGATACTCATGCCGATCAAGGCGCCAATGACGGTAGGCACCATGGTCAGGCCGAGCATCATGTAGGTATTGCGCAGCACCTTGTGGGCGGCTGGCGACAGGGTTTGCGTACTTGCGACTTGATAATTGGATTGCATCGTCAGGATTTCCTCTTTGGTTAAAACTCAGGGCTAAGACTATAGAAAAGTGCTTTAAGTTTCAACTGAAATCGGCAACATTTCCTTGAAACACGCGCTTTTCAGCAGCAATATCAAAAAGACTATCCCTTTGCCGCAGAATGACTCAGGCAAAGGGCAGATTGCCCTCCTGCTTGCCCACATTGCCGACAGCATGCACTGCCTGCACGAAATGGGCATCCTCGTGCAACGCCACCATGCTCGCAGGCTTGCGTGCGCCATGCATGCGGGCCAGGCGCGCCAGGCTTTGCGCAGAGATTTGCCATTGCAGGTTCGCCAGCAATTCGTCGGCCAGATCCGGCTTGTTGCATAGCAGCACCATGTCGCAACCGGCCTGCAGTGCCGCCATGGCACGCTGTGTCACATTGCCGGCCACCACGGCGCCTTCCATCGACAGGTCATCGCTGAAGATGACACCATTGAACTCCAGCCGCTGACGCAGGACCTTCTGCAGCCAGCGTTCGGAAAAGCCCGCCGGCTTGTCGTCAACAGCCGGGTAGATGACATGCGCAGGCATGATGGCCTGAATGCCGTCATCGATCAGCTGCTTGAAGGTCTGCATGTCATTCTGTGCGATCTCGTCGAAACTGCGCTCATCGACCGGAATCGCCACGTGCGAATCGGCAACGACAAAACCATGACCGGGAAAATGCTTGCCGACTGCCGCCATGCCGCCGCGCTTCAGGCCCTGCATCAGCGAGAAGGCCAGCTCCTTGATCGCCTGCGGATCGCGATGGAAAGCGCGGTCACCGATCACCTGGCTCTCGCCGTAATCCATATCCAGCACCGGCGTGAAGCTGAAATCGATGCCATAGGCACGCAGTTCCGCCGCCAGTATCCAGCCTG
>PHCM01000210.1 GCA_002842255.1 Betaproteobacteria bacterium HGW-Betaproteobacteria-2
CCTTGCGCGGGCCGGCATTCTCCAGCCAGTGCCCAAACACAGCCGCTGATGGGCGAAGCAGCACAAAGAACAGGGTATAAATCGAGCCCAGATCACTGACTTTCCAGTCACAATCGGTGGCAAATACACGCGCCCAGAATCCAACTTCTTCCGCACAAACCAGCGGTGCATCAATACCGATCGCCTTGGACAAAGGCAACCAGAACACACTGAAGCCATAAGCCATGCCGATGGAAAGATGAATCGCCAATGCGGCCGGTGGCACCAGCCACCGATTGAATCCAGGTGCCGCAATAATTCTTTCTTTAGAAAAAAACCCCGCCATTTATCTCTCCAAGTCTCTATAAGTCTCTATCGTTATTTATTCATCTCTTCGAATGATTTTTATATAGCCCAATGAATGAACTGCCGTGCTGAATAGTCATATAAAAACACAAAAATGGCAAATGCCAGTCAGCTTTATTCATTGTCATAAATATGTCACATTGACGTCATATAGTAGCCAACATCAGTAAAAGCCATTGAAAAGGAGGCTTAACAATGCCAGCCAATATTCTGGTAGTCGAAGATGAACCAGCAATTCAGGAACTGCTTACGCTCAACCTGACGCAGGCCGGGCACAACGCCTTGCGTGCACTCAGTGTGGAACAGGCGCAACTGCTGATGCGCGAAACCCTGCCGGACCTCATCATTCTGGACTGGATGCTGCCCGGCATGAGCGGCATCGAATTCGCCCGCAAACTGAAGGGCGATGAACTGACCAAAGCAATCCCCATCATCATGCTCACCGCTCGCGGTGAAGAAGCCGACAAGGTGCGCGGACTGGAAGTGGGTGCCGATGATTATGTGACCAAACCGTTCAGCCCGCGCGAACTGAATGCGCGCATCAAGGCCGTGTTACGCCGCCGCGCCCCGCAGATGACCGATGACCCGATCGAAGTCGGTGGCCTGCGCCTCGACCCGATGACCCATCGCGTTTCCGGCAACGGCGCAACGCTCGACCTGGGCCCGACCGAGTTCCGGCTGTTGCACTACCTCATGTCCAACCCTGAGCGCGTACACTCGCGCAGCCAAGTGCTGGATCGCGTCTGGGGCGACCGCGTGTTCGTCGAAGACCGCACCGTCGACGTGCATATCCGCCGTCTGCGCCGTGCGCTGACCGAAACCGGCCATGAGCAATTGATTCAGACCGTACGCGGCGTCGGCTATCGCTTCTCGGCACACTAGCTCATAATATGCAGCGTTTCTTTCTGTAAAGTCGACGAGTGCAAGATATCCGCTGGAGCGCTTTCTGGCTCGCCCTGCTGCTCATTTTTGTCTGCCTGATCCTGTGGGCGACGCATGGCGCAGTCACCGCGCTGATCGTATTCAGTACCGCTATCTGTTTGTATCTGGTCAAGCATCTGTACTGGATACACAAGCTGCATCGCTGGTACCAGAAACCCAACCTGTCCTCCATTCCCAACGGCAGCGGCGTATGGGAAGACATCTTCGCCGAGATCTATCACCAGCAGCGCCGCTACACCCGCAACAAGGCGCAGATCAGCTCTGCACTGGACAGGTTCATGCATGCGGCAAGCGCTCTGCCCGACGGTGTTGTCGTCCTCAACGAGAAGGACCGGATCGAATGGTGCAATCCTCCGGCTGAAACGCAGCTGGGACTGGTCCTGGGCAAGGACACCGGCCAGCCCATCACCTACCTGGTACGACACAGTGATTTCCTCAAGTATCTGCAAGAGCAGGACTATTCCGAACCAATCAAGCTGAAATCGTGGCGCAATCCGGAGATCACATTGGAGATGCTGCTGATTCCGTTCAGCGGCAAACAGAAGCTGCTCATCTGCCGCGACATCACGCAGATTGAAAAACTCGAGACCATGCGCCGCGACTTCATCGCCAATGTTTCGCACGAACTGCGCACGCCGCTGACCGTAGTCAGCGGTTTTCTGGAAACGCTGATGGATATGGAAGGCGCGGTACCGGAAAGCACACGCAGCTATTTCGGCATGATGAGCGAGCAAACCGGCCGCATGCGCCACCTGATCGAGGACCTGCTGACGCTATCGCAACTGGAAAGCGGCGCCACGGCAACGCAGGATGCCGAGATCGACATGCAGGCGCAACTCAATATGTTGATGCACGAAGCGCAAAGCCTGAGCCACGGCAAGCACCAGATCAGCCTGGAAGCAGACCCCGATGTTTCGGTCTCCGGCGCGGCGGAAGAACTGCACAGCGCCTTCGGCAACCTGGTCAGCAACGCCATCCGCTATTCACCCGCAGGCGGCGATATCCAGCTGAAGTGGTACCGGCGCGGAGATGAAGCCGTGTTCAGTGTCAAGGACAGCGGTATCGGCATCGAGCAGAAACATATCGACCGCCTGACCGAGCGTTTCTACCGCGTCGACCGCAGCCGCTCACGAGAAACCGGCGGCACTGGCCTCGGACTCTCCATCGTCAAGCACATCCTGACGCGGCATCAGGCCAAGCTCGAAATAGAAAGTGTGTTGGACAAAGGCAGTACCTTCAGCGTAGTCTTTCCGAAAAATCGGGTTATCATCAAGCAACCGGAAAACGCCAGCGCTGACAATGCCAAGACTATCGCCAACTAATCGACCGCAAAAATTCCATCAGCTTTTCATCATTGCATTCAGCGCCTTGTTGCTAAACGCCTGCGCCTCCTCCCCGCAAGGCAAGGAAAAACCGGTACCGGAACAAAGCGACCGCACCACGCTTAACCAACTGGGGAAATCCGATTTCGACCGCATGGCCGACGTCGAGATGCGTGAAAACACCGAGAGCCTGAAGCTGCTAATGCTGAAGCTCTACAAACGCAACCCGAAAGAATTGCGCAAAACCACCTCCAGCCCGCCCGAAAAAATGGTGGATTGGGTGTTCAACGGCGACCACAACTGGCAATTCGAATCCATCCAGAACAAACAGGGCACCGATGCCATCTTCCTCGCCTTCAAACCGGAATATGAAGGCGACCGCGTACTGCCCTTCATCGTCGGCCTGCAGACCATGCTGATCACCGCTCACGGCGGCAAGACCGACTTCTACCTGCCGGACAACATCGACCCACAGAAAATCTATAACGCCGCCAGAAATGTCGAGATTGCCGCCTGGAAACTCTCCAACGCACGCGACGCGGACGGCAAGCTTTACCTGCTCACCAACGAAATCAACGAA
>PHCM01000211.1 GCA_002842255.1 Betaproteobacteria bacterium HGW-Betaproteobacteria-2
TAACGGCCCACTGGCCGGCCTGGTCGCTGTCTGTGCCGGGTCTGATTTGATGCATCCACTGGGCGCGCTGGTGACCGGTCTGATTGCAGGCGGCATGTTCGTCTGGGCGTTTACTTTGACCCAGAACCGCTGGAAGATCGACGATGTGCTGGGTGTCTGGCCTTTACACGGTTTGTGCGGTGCCTGGGGCGGCATTGCTGCGGGCATCTTTGGCGCGGTCAGTCTCGGTGGTGTAGGCGGCGTGACCTTGATGGCACAGGTCGCCGGTACTCTGCTCGGCGTGACCGTTGCCCTGATTGGCGGGATCGTCGTCTATGGCGGACTCAAGGCATTTGCCGGTATCCGCCTGAATGCAGAAGATGAATACATGGGTGCTGATCTCGCCATACACAAAATCTCTTCTACACCAACCGGAAGTGCCGCCGGCGACGATTGACCTCGCAGTTCAAGTTCGGTTTTCTGCCTGGCCATGCATGCTAAAATCATGCATGGCCAAATTTCATGTTCTGATCCCGGCTGCCGGTTCCGGCAGCCGCATGGGTTCTGGTATCCCCAAGCAGTATCTGCCACTTCTCGGTATGCCGCTGGTGGCACATTCCCTCAAGTTGTTCACTGAAAATCCTCGCATCGATTCAGTCAATCTCGTGTTGAGTGCCGAAGATGTCGAGTGGCAAAAACTTGGTATCGTGCTCGATCAAAAGGTCACAGTGCATCGTTGCGGCGGGGAAACGCGCGCAGCTACCGTGCTTAATGGTCTTGCGCAAATGAACGACGCGGCTGATGATGACTGGGTGCTGGTGCATGATGCAGCGCGGCCGGGTCTGACGCACGAACTGCTGAATCGTTTGCTGGATGATTTGCAGGACGATCCGGTAGGTGGCTTGCTGGCGATTCCGTTGGCTGATACATTGAAGCGTGCTGATGCAGCGCAGCGAGTCGCAAGAACCGAGCCTAGGGAAAGCCTCTGGCAGGCGCAGACTCCGCAAATGTTTCGTTATGCCATGTTGAAAAAAGCCTTGCAGGCTAGCGGCGCAGCACCAACCGATGAAGCGCAGGCGATCGAAGCCTTGGGACACAAACCGAAACTGGTGCTGGGCGACCTGCGTAATCTCAAGATTACCTATGCCCGCGATCTGGCGCTGGTGGCGGCCATTTTGAATGCGGAAAAACCTGAAGGAGAGTAATAATGATTCGAGTAGGACATGGATTCGATGTGCATCAGTTGGTGGAAGGGCGCGCCTGCATTATCGGTGGTGTGGAAATTCCCTATGAAAAAGGCTTGCTGGGTCATTCGGATGCCGATGTCCTTTTACACGCCATCTGCGATGCATTGCTCGGCGCGGCATCACTCGGTGACATCGGCCGGCATTTTCCGGATACGGATCCGCAATACAAGGGAATTGATTCACGAGAACTGCTGCGGCAGGTATACAAGCTGCTGCACAGCAAGCACTACGACGTCATGAATATTGATGCGACTATCATGGCACAAGCGCCCAAACTGTCACCCTACATCGAGCAGATGTGCATGAATATTTCCTCTGATTGCAACCTGTTGCGGGACTCGATCAATGTCAAGGCAACCACAACGGAGAAGCTCGGTTTTACCGGCCGAGGCGAGGGCATTGCGGCCGAGGCGGTTTGCCTTATCCAGAAATACCAGATTTAAATTTGGCTTTGCTTGATTTGACTCGGGGTTAGCCTGGCCTGGGTTCAGGATGCCTTGAGTAACACGATGACGGCGCCACTGCCGCCATCTTGCTGTCTGGCCTGGGCATAGGCAATGACCTCATCTTTTTGCATGAGCCAGTTGCGCAACTTGTGCTTGAGTACCGGCTCTCGATTCCTCGAACCCAACCCCTTGCCGTGAATGATACGGACGCAGCGAATCCCGCGCTTTTTGCATTCTGCCAGAAAGTCAGCTACATAGAGTCTGGCCTCATCGGCGACCAGGCCATGCAAATCGATGGCAGCCTGAACCACCCAGTGACCCCGACGTAGTTTGCTTAGAATGTCGGGGGAATGACCGTCGCGCAGGTACAGGAGCTCTTCGCCACTTTCCAGTTCGTGCGCAGGAATATAGCCATCACTTAAGGAGTCAGCCAGCGCCTGACGCTCGTCACGGATAAACTGTTTTGGGATAGGTTTCGGCGCAGGTGGTTTATGCAGTACACGTTTGGCATTCAACGGGCGCGCGCCTTTGACTGCTTCTAGAAACAGCTGGATTTCATCTTCCTTGTCGAGGTCTTCAGCCATGGTGGATTAGGAATGCCGGTAAACATGAAAAAGCGCACAAAGCAGGCTGTATTCTGCCCCCTCTGCACGCTTTTATACAACGCTTCCCTGATTTTGGCAGCCGGATTGCCTACGGCAACACGGTGCAGTCAAAGTCTCTTTATTTCAGCTGGTCGAGATAGCGCTCGGCGTCCAGAGCCGCCATGCAGCCAGTGCCTGCACTGGTGACGGCCTGGCGGTAGATGTGGTCCTGCACATCGCCCGCGGCAAACACGCCGGGTACACTGGTGGCGGTAAAGTTGCCTTCGCGGCCGGCCTTGGTGACGATGTAGCCGCCTTCCATTTCCAACTGGCCTTCAAAGATATCGGTGTTCGGTTTATGACCGATGGCAATGAACACGCCCTTGAGTGCGATCTCTTTGGTTTCGCCGGTGCTGGCGTGTTTCAGGCGCATGCCGGTGACACCGGAATCGTCGCCCAGCACCTCGTCCAGGGTCTGGAAGGTTTCCAGCACGATCTTGCCTTCCTTCACGCGCTCCATCAGTTTGTCGACCAGGATCGCTTCGGCCTTGAACTTGTCACGTCTGTGCACCAGGGTCACCTTGCTGGCGATGTTGGCAAGATACAGCGCTTCTTCAACCGCAGTATTGCCGCCGCCGACCACTGCAACTTCCTGATTGCGATAGAAGAAGCCGTCGCAGGTGGCGCAGGCGGAAACGCCCTTGCCGGAGAATTTCTCTTCGGAGGGCAGGCCCAGATACTTGGCTGATGCGCCGGTAGCGATGATCAGTGCATCACAGGTATATTCACCGGAGTCGCCAACCAGGCGGATCGGCTTCTCGTTCAGGTGGGTGGTGTGAATGTGGTCGAAGATCATTTCTGTGTTGAAGCGCTCGGCATGCTTCTGGAAGCGTGCCATGAGATCCGGCCCCATGACACCATCGGCGTCGGCC
>PHCM01000212.1 GCA_002842255.1 Betaproteobacteria bacterium HGW-Betaproteobacteria-2
TCTTTTGACACGGTGACGCCAAGCACTTCAACCCCATAATGTACCGCCGCGTGTCTGGCCAGACCGCCCCAGCCGCAGCCGATCTCCAGCACCCGTTCGCCCGCTTTCAGTTCCAGCTTACGGCAGATCATGTCGAGTTTGTCGTGCTGCGCCTGCTCCAGGTTGTCGGCTTTCGCCCAATAAGCGCAAGAGTAGCTCATACTGGAATCGAGCATGGCTTCGAACACGTCGTTGCCGATGTCGTAATGTCGCTCGCCGACCTGGAAGGCGCGGGCGAAGGATTGCAGGTTGAATAGGCGATGGCGCAGGCTTTCGCCCAGCATGCGAACCTTGGCCCAGCCGACGAGCCTGGTCTCAATCTCGGCGCTCAGCAGGCGTTCGATGGTTTCATCGAGCCGTTCCGAATCCCACAGGCCGTCAACATAGGCATCGCCGAAACCGAGCGAGCCCTTATAGAGAATTTGTCGATAGGCTTCATGATCGTGGACTTGAATATCCCATGGCTGTTGACCGTTGAACTGCACACCTGCATGTGCAAAGATTTCCGCAACGATCGCTGGCGCGGTCGGCCCTGAAGATTGGCTCGTCAATATACTGCCCCCCTGAAGAATTGTCAGAAACAAAACACTCAAAGATCCCAGTCACTCGACATCATAATCTGAATCCGCGTGCGCGGCGTAACTCATGCATCCGCCATGCCCGATTCTATTGATTCACAGACACAGCGCAAGTTTTAACCTAAACAATCAAGCCTGCGATTGCAAGTTACAGCATAATAATGGCAAAAATATTTTCTGAAGGTGGACTATGGCAGATTGTGAATTATGTACCGATGCCGGCGGTGAACTGATCTGGCAGGACGGGTTTTGCCGCGTGGTGCGCATAGAGGATTTCAACTACCCCGGATATTGCCGCGTCATTCTGAACAGCCATATCAAGGAAATGACGGATCTCGGGGCACGCGAACGCGAGCGCCTGATGTCAGTCGTGTTTGCCGTGGAACAGGCGGTGCGCGAAACGCTGCAACCGGAAAAGATCAACCTTGCCAGCCTCGGCAATATGACGCCGCACCTGCACTGGCACATCATCCCGCGCTACCGGCAGGACAAGACCTTCCCCAACCCGATCTGGGGGCAGAGCAGACGTGAGACCATGGCTGCGGCACTGGACGCGGGAACGGCAAGGAAACTGAAAGCGGCCATCCAGCGCCTTCTCGGCTGACTTGAAAATGACGCCAGTTTGAGGATTTAGAGTGGATCGACCAGCAGACGCTCGACCACTTGCCCCTGTTTCAGGTGACTTTCAATGATCTCGTCGATATCGTCTAGATCGACAAAGGTATACCAGACCGCCTGCGGGTAAACCACCAGCAGGGGACCCTCGCCGCAGCGGTCGAAACAGCCGGCACGATTGACCCGCACCTTGCCTTTTCCATTCAAGCCAAGTTTCTTCACACGCGCTTTCATGTGATCGAAGGCCGCTTCCGCACCATGGTCCGTGCAACATGCAGCGCCGTCCTCGCGCTTGTTCAGGCAGAAAAAAACATGATACTGAAAGTGATTGGCTGTCATATTCGCTCGGTGATGGCTTGGTTCTCGGTGATAATTTAGTTATAACTCAGTTATAGCGCAGTGATAAGTCCGGTGCGGGCTAGTCGGATGCAAGACTGTCCTGACGGGTAAAGGTCCAGGTTCTGGTAATGCTGAGAATATCGGTATCTTTGCGTATATCTTCCGGGAACGGAGAGTAAGGTGCTGCCAACTCCACTATACGACGCGCTGCGTTATCCAGTACCTGGTGACCGGAACTCTGATTGATCTCGATCTTCTCGAGCGAGCCATCCGCCTTGATGGAAACCGTCATGCGCAACTGGCCATAGATCTTCTGCTCTCTGGCCGCTTCCGGATAATTCAGATTGCCCACGCGCTCGACCTTCTGCCGCCAGGCTTCAACATAGGTGGCAAAGCGATATTCCTGAGTGCGGGCACCAACGAACTTGCGCTTGGGGCGCTTCTGATACTCATCCTGCTGTTTGGATATCTGCGCTTCCAGACGTGCCATATCGGCAATCGCCGATGCCAGGGCGGCGCGGTCCAGGGTCTGTGAGACGGCTTCGCGATTGCGGCCTTTTTCCGGTTGCGGCACTTCAGCCTGTTTGACCGGCTCACTTTCCGTCACCTGCCGCGATTTTGCCTGTGTCATCAATGCCTGCGCCTGCTTCTCCAGCTCCGCCACACGTTGCAACTGACGCTCGGCTTCGGCATCCAGCTCAGCTTTTTTCGGGGTCTGCTTGAGTTCCTCGGCCGGCCTGACTTTGGTCTCGGTTGGCTTGTCTCTGGGTGCCGGCAGCGAAGATTTGGCGCGCCGCTCTTCATCCGTGTTACCGCCGCGATCCAGATTGGCCTGCGCCAGCGCATCCGCTTTTTCCGGCGCAGATTCAGTCTTGGCATTGACCAGAACGATCTCCAGCGCGGGAATATTGTCCTTGAAGCGCTGCAGATCCGGCGCCTCAAACTTGATGGCGACAATCACCACCGCATGCAGGGCTACCGACACCATCAGTGTCAGCGCAAGCGGGTCCTGTGATTTGAGTAGAGCCAGATTCAAATGCCTTATCCCTGTTTAAGCCTATCGAGCAATTGCTGGTGGATGCCGCCGAAACCGCCATTGCTCATCACCAGAATATGGTCGCCCGGCTCGGCGGACTGAACAATCGCGGCGACCAGTTTTTCCATATCGTCAAAAGTGGCAGCTTTATGCTGGATGGGTGCCAGCGCCTGCTGCGCATCCCAACCAAGATTGGCGCCATAGCAGAACACCCGGTCTGCCTCTGCCAAACTCTCGGGCAGAGCCGCCTTCATCACCCCAAGCTTCATGGTGTTGGAACGCGGTTCAAGCACTGCAAGAATACGCGCATTGCCGATTCTGGCCCGCAGACCCACAACCGTGGTCGCAATGGCGGTCGGGTGATGGGCAAAGTCATCGTAAACAGTGATACCGTTGACCACGCCACGCGTTTCCATGCGGCGTTTTACATTCTTGAACTGCCCCAGCGCTTCGATAGCGACCTCTGCCGTCACACCGGCATGGCGGGCAGCGGCAATGGCAGCCAATGCATTCATGCGGTTATGTTCACCGAGCAGATCCCAGTTCAAACGGCCCTGCAATTGC
>PHCM01000213.1 GCA_002842255.1 Betaproteobacteria bacterium HGW-Betaproteobacteria-2
GCCTTCCTGACTTCGCCCTGGCTCGCCAATGAAAATGGCCTGCCACGTATTGAGGTGGTGATTACCGAAGGCGAAGTGCGCATCTACGCAAGCCGCACGACGACCTCTACCGAAATGGAAGAAGTGTTCCCGGCTGGCGGCTCGTTCAACCTGCCGGACTTTGTTGCCGGAATCAACAACATCACGGTGGTTAACCCGGATGATGTGGGTCTGGACGGTATCACTGGCGGAATTAATGTCACGGTTGATGGCAGCGGCTACACGGCAACCTACTATGAAAACGGTACGCCTGTCTCGCTTGCGGACCTCGATGTCACCATTAGTGATGTTGATAACAGCACCATGCAGGGCGCAGTGATTACCCTGACCAATGCCCAGGCTGGCGATGTGCTGGCTGTAGGTGCCTTGCCTCCGGGGATTACTGCAACAGTGGTCGGCAATGTTGTTACCTTGAGTGGTAGCGCATCTCTGGCAGCCTATCAGACTGCCTTGCAGGCAATTACCTTTAGCAACAGCAGCGATGATCCGTCGACCACACCACGTAGTATCAGCATGGTGGTCAACGACGGACTTAACGACTCCGCACCGGCATTCACCACAATCAATGTCATTGCGGTGAATGATGCGCCGGTTGGTGTGGCAGATAGTTTTGCCGTGACGGAAGGTACGATAACCATTCTGGGTAATGTGCTGGCAAATGATACGGATGTTGATAGCCTGACTCTGACGGTAGGGCAATTTGCCACTAATGCTTCCGGTGCCGGAGCGACGACGGCCAATGGCACAAACAGCATCACGACCGCGCTTGGCGGTACAGTAGTAATGAATGCCGATGGCACCTTCACCTATACTGCGCCGGTGCGCGATCATTCGGATGCAGTTGCGGATTTGGACAGTTTTGTCTATCGCGTTTCTGATGGCACGGATGCTTCCGAATGGACAACGGTCAGCATCAACCTTGTTGATACTTCCCCGATTGCGAACGATGATGTCAACAGTCTGGCTGGCAATAACAGCGTCAGTGGCAATGTGATTACCGGAGCAGGCGATATTGCTGGCGGCGGTGCAGATGTATTGGCGGCCGAGGCCGTTACAGTAACGAACGTTACTGTGACACAGGGTACGCTTATTTCCAATACGCTGGTTGGTGATGTACGAACAATCGTGACTAGTAACGGCACTCTGGTTATTAACCAGAATGACGGCAGCTATACTTATACTCAAACTGAAGCCAAGTCGTTGGCGGCAGGGGGTACGGCAAGCGCAGGAGAGTGGACTTCTGCCGGATTTTCCGTCTATGGTTTTGATACCAACGGGACGCAGACTAACGACTTGTATGGTGGCAATACCAACAGTATCAATCTTGGCAACCTCAACAACACTGCGGCAGGTCGGGTGCGAGCACGTAATAATGGAAATAATGATATGGGCATTGGGGTCGAGAACAATTCCACGACCGGTACTGGTGCCCGCATCGAGAATAACGAGAACCTTGTGATAGATGTTGGTTTCCTGACCAATTCGGCGACAGTAACCTTGAAGGCGTTGAGCGGTTCTGAAAATGCAGTTTGGCGCGCTTATGACGCGGACGGCAATATCGTCGGTAACGGGACAATCACCGGTAATGGTGCACAAATCGTCAATGCTACGATCACCACGGCGAGCAGCTATCAATACATCGTATTTACTTCCACAGGCGCAACCTATCTGTTAGATGGCATGACGGCTACCCCTGAAATCGTCGCGCCGGATGTGTTTACCTACACACTGACGGATACAGATGGCAGTACTTCAACTGCGACACTGACTATCAATCCCGGCATGGCTCCAATCATTGATCTGGATGCTTCAGCAGCAGGCACCGGTTTTGCCACGACATTCAGCCAAGGCGGTGCTGCCGTGGCTATTGCGGATACCGATATCAGCATCACGGATGCCGATTCGACCAATATCACGCAAGCCACGATTACACTGACAAATGCCCAGGTTGGCGACGTGTTGGCGGCAGGCACAATGCCTGCAGGTATTACGGCCTCGGTTGTGGGCAATGTCGTGACCCTGAGTGGTGCCGCCACGCTTGCCGATTACCAGATGGCAATCCAGATGGTGACGTTCAGCACCAGCAGTGTTGATGCTACGCCGCGCAGCGTGGAAGTGGTGGTCACAGATGGTGCGAATATCAGCAACAAGGCGATTACGACAATTACGGTTTCGCTGGCGAATGCACCGGAAATCGATCTGGATGCCTCGGCCGCCGGTACCGGTTTTGCCTCGACCTTTATCGAGAACGGCGCAGCAGTTTCGATTGCCGACACCGATATCAGCATTACCGATATCGATTCGACTGAACTCGCCGGTGCGACCATTACGTTGACCAATGCCCAGGCCGGTGATGTGCTTGCGGTTGGCGCATTGCCAGGTGGCATATCGTTCAGCATTGTAGGCAATGTCGTGACATTGTCCGGCACGGCGTCACTGGCAGATTATCAGGCTGCAATTCAGGCTGTTACATTCTCCAATAGTGTTGCTAATCCGGATGCCACGCCAAGATTGATCGAGGTGGTGGTGACCGATGGCACCGGCAGTAGCAATGTAGCGACTGCGACAATCGACGTCGTGCCTGTCGCACCGCAAATCATCATGCCGGATTCCCTGTTTGGCCTGAATATCGGCAATGAGACTGCAGCCATTGATACCGCTGCGGGTATTACCCAGGCTAATCTGGAATCTGCTCTGGGGCTGCCGGCCGGCTGGCTGGACAACCGTTTCGACCCGCCTCCTGGGGGAGCCAACGATCCCGGTTTTGTCGATGTATTCGATGGCGGCTTCAAGAACTACGCACTGAATCTTGATGCCAGCGGGCAGGTTTCGTTTGACTGGGGTTTCTTCAATGGCGAGGATACTCTCAGTGAAATCAATGGTGGCTATAATGATCTGGCGGTATTGGTTATCAGGGATCCGAATGGTACGGTTACTTATGAGTTACTTACCGCCTCCGAGATTACAGGCGTAAATGTAAATGGCGCGGCGGTTGACGCTACCGGTACATTTACCTACACACCGACTGTGGCCGGGCAGTATCAGTTCTCATGGCTGGTACTGAATGCGCGTGATGGTGGCAAGGACTCG
>PHCM01000214.1 GCA_002842255.1 Betaproteobacteria bacterium HGW-Betaproteobacteria-2
TTTAATGGAAATCATGATGGCATCGAATAACGACAACCTGATCTGGCTGGATATGGAAATGAGCGGGTTATCACCTGAAAACGATCGCATACTGGAAGTCGCCGCTGTAGTGACCGATGCGGAACTGAATGTACTGGCCGAATCGCCGGTGCTGGTTGTGCACCAATCTGATGCAGTTCTGGACGGAATGGATGCATGGAACAAGGGGACTCACGGCCGTTCCGGCCTGATAGAGAAGGTCAAGGCCTCCAAGCTGGATGAAGCAGGCGCTACCGTGCAGATGCTTGAATTCCTCAAGGTGCACGTACCGGCTGGCAAGTCGCCCATGTGCGGCAATTCCATTTGCCAGGATCGCCGCTTTATGGCGCGCTATATGCCTGATCTGGAGGCGTACTTTCATTACCGGAACCTGGATGTCAGCGTATTCAAGGAGTTGTCCAGACGATGGAAGCCGGCGATTTACAATGGCTTCAAGAAGGCCAGCAAGCATGAGGCACTGGCGGATATTTATGAATCAATTGAAGAGCTTAAGTATTATCGGGAGCATTTCATCAAGCTGGATTAGCTTCCGGGTTCGTGCCGAACTGGCAAAAAAAAGAGGGTGCGACAAGCGCACCCGAAGGGAGGAGAAGCAAAGCTTAGGAGAAGCTCGCTTATGAATAAGCATTAAGCATGCCAGAATTCGTACTTAAGCCGAGGTGTAATTTACCCTGTGAATGTGACAGAAATATGAAAAAGCCCGCATTTTATCGATGCGGGCTTTTTTGTTGGTTGCGGCGATGGCATAACCGCAAGGGTCATGTCCGTCAAGTGCCCGCTCCTGCGTCGCGACCTTGACGCCATAACCGCAAGGGTCATGTCCGTCAAATCGGCTGCTAAGACCGTGAAGGTCTTCACCGTTTGCTAAGAAACTCACCTTAACGCGAAGGCAGCTCGGTTTGACGCCACACCCGCTGGTAAAGCTCCATGTAAGCTTGAGCGCTGTGTCGCCAACCGAGATCCAGCGCCATGCCGTTGCGCTGGATTTGTGACCAGACGGCTCCATCGTGGTAATAGTGCAGGGCTCTTTCTATGGTGAGCAGCAACTGGATAGCATCTGTTGCCGGCATGACGAAGCCATTGGCCATGCCGTTGTGTAATGTTTCTTCATTGGTGTCGGTGACCGAGTCCGCCAGCCCGCCTGTATGCGTGACAACCGGCGGCGTGCCATAGCGCAGCCCGTACATCTGATTAAGGCCGCAGGGTTCGAAACGTGATGGCATGATGAAGATGTCCGCCCCTGCCATGATCTGATGTGATAGCGGCTCGTTGTAGCCTATCGTGACGCTGACCTGTTCAGGATAGGTGTGCGCCAGATGGCTGTAAGCTTGCTCCATGTGATGTTCACCACTGCCCAATAGCGCGATCTGGCAACCGCTTTGTACTACGCGTTCGGCGATGGAGAGGAACATGTCCAGCCCCTTCTGGTGCGTGAGGCGACTGACGATACCAAGCAACGGCGCCTCAGCTGACACCTTGAGCCCCAGTTGCGCCTGCAGGGCTGCTTTCACTTTATTTTTGCCCTGCAGTTGATTGGCGTCGTAATTCTTTGCTAGATAGGGATCGGTGGCTGGATTCCATTCCTGGATATCGATGCCGTTGAGGATGCCCTGCAAATCATGCTGACGGCTGGCGAGCAGGCCCTCCATGCCGAAACCGAACTCAGTGGTGCGGATTTCGCGCGCATAGGTCGGGCTGACCGTGCTGATGGCATCGGCGTAATAAAGCCCGGCCTTGAGGAAGGAGAGTTGATGGTGATACTCGACCCCATGTATCTGGTAGCTTTCCGCCGGCAGCCACAGGCGCTCGACCCATTCTGCCGGAAAGCAGCCCTGAAACGCCAGATTGTGTACGCTGATGATGGATTTTACCGGTGCAGCATTCGGCATGTAGTGCATGTAGGCCGGGGTCAGTCCGCTTTGCCAGTCGTTGCAATGCACGATATCGGGGCGCCAGTCCGCGATCGGGCTATTGCTACAGGCAAGCAGGGCGGCTATGCGTGACAGTATGCCAAAGCGCAGTGCATTGTCTTCCCATTCACGCCCGCTGGCATCGGAGTAAGGCCCGCCTGCTCGGTGATACAGGCCGGGGCAATCGATCACCATGACTGGCACGTTGGTGTCGGGCATGTTGCCGATCAGAAGATTGGCTGAACCGATCAGTGGCAGATGGTCGAAATGTGCAAGATGCTGCAGATTTCTGGCTTTTTCCAGCACTTGCGGATAACCGGGGAGCAGAATGCGGATATCTGCACCGAGACCTTGCAATGCGGCTGGCAATGAGCCGCTGACATCAGCGAGGCCGCCCGTTTTGATGAGAGGGTAGGCTTCGGAAGTTACGAACAGGATACGCACTGATAAAATACCCGACTGATAAGGACGATTGTTGGACTGTTATTGTTGTATGTAAGCGATGCGGCCTGATACCCTGATTGTCAATTTTTGATGTCGTTTTTAATTTTTTAAAGGCCGCACCTCATGATACTGAGGTGCCAAGGGTGAATCAAGCGGGGCTGGGCAAATCAAGGGGGTGTTATGGGAATCAGCGGTTTTGTTGCAGTAGGTGTGGGCGCGGCCATGGGTGCCTGGCTCCGATGGGGTTTGGGCATGCTGCTGAATGCGGTGCATCCCTCCATTCCGCTTGGTACGCTGGCGGTTAATCTGATTGGTGGCTACCTGATCGGCATCGCCATGGCAATACTATCAGGCGAACACAGCATTTCGCCTGAAGTGCGCCTGCTCATCACGACCGGTTTTCTCGGCGGACTGACCACGTTCTCCACGTTCTCAGCCGAAGCTGTGGACCTGTTGTCACGTGCACAGTATGGCTGGGCTTCCGCGCACATCCTCAGTCATTTGCTCGGGACCTTGTTGTTGACGATATTGGGTTTTCTCACCGTCCACATGGCGCGACAGTGGTTTGCCGGATAGTCCGTGTGCGGAATCGTGAAGGAAATGTCCTGATTTGACTGGTCTTTGCTACAGAAATCGCATATAATCGCGGACTTTTCAACCTTGGCTCATCATTGCGCATAGATGAGAGCCTGCTAATCCAAAAGGAGAATGTATGCGACATTATGAA
>PHCM01000215.1 GCA_002842255.1 Betaproteobacteria bacterium HGW-Betaproteobacteria-2
CATTTTTACTGAAGATGGCGAAAGCGTCCCGGTAACAGTGCTGGAAGTTGTGCCTAACCGTGTGACGCAGATCAAGACACTGCAAAGCGACGGCTATACTGGCCTGCAAGTCGCTCACGGTGAGCGCCGCGCAAGTCGCGTAAACAAGGCGCTGGCCGGTCATTATGCTAAGGCTGGCGTAGCCGCTGGTTCAGGCATCAAAGAATTTTCCGTAACTGATGATGTGCTCGCAAACTACACTGTAGGCGGCCAGATTACTGTTGAGATTTTCCAGCCCGGCCAAATGGTCGACGTGACTGGTGTTTCTCTGGGTAAGGGTTTCGCCGGCGGTATCAAGCGCCACAACTTCGGTTCCGGCCGTGCTTCGCACGGTAACTCCCGTTCGCATAACGTTCCTGGTTCTATCGGTATGGCGCAAGACCCGGGTCGTGTATTCCCTGGTAAGCGCATGCCTGGTCATCTGGGTTCGGTCAAGACCACAGTGCAAAACCTGCAGGTCGTCCGCGTTGATGCAGAACGCAATCTCTTGTTGATCAAGGGTGCGGTTCCTGGCTCCAAGGGTGGCGATGTGGTTGTGCGTCCAGCAGTGAAGGCAGGTGCATAATGGAACTCAAATTAATCGATAAAAACGGCAAGGCAGCCAAGAGCGGTTTGACCGTATCTGAAGTGACTTTCGGTCGTGAATTCAATGAAGCGTTGGTGCATCAGGTCGTCGTTGCCTACATGGCAAACGCCAGAACTGCTACTCGCGCCCAGCTTGGTCGCGGCAATGTAAGTCATACGACTCACAAGCCATGGAATCAGAAGGGTACCGGTCGTGCGCGTTCCGGTATGAGCTCCAGCCCAATCTGGCGTGGAGGTGGTCGTGCATTCCCTAACAGCCCTGATGAAAACTTCAGCCACAAGGTAAATCGCAAGGCTTACCGTGCCGGCATGCAGTCCATCCTGTCCGAGTTGGTTCGTCAAGAGCGTCTGAATGTCGTGGAAGAGTTCACGATTGATGCGCCAAAGACCAAAATGCTGGCAGAAAAGATCAAGGGCATGGGTTACCAGGATAGCGTTCTCGTGCTGATCGACGGTTTTGATGAAAATCTTTACCTGTCCGCACGTAACCTGCCAAACGTAATGGTGCTTGAGGCTCAGTATATTGATCCTGTCAGCCTGGTACGCTTCCCGCATGTTGTTGCGACTACGGCAGCCGTCAAGAAGTTAGAGGAGGTGCTGGCATGAGCGCATTGATACATACTCAGGATCGTTTGTTGCAAGTGATTCTTGCTCCGCAAATTACCGAAAAAGCAACGCGTATCGCTGACAAACACCAACAGATCGCATTCAAGGTGCGCACTGATGCCAGCAAGCTGGAAATCAAGGCTGCTGTCGAGCTGGTGTTCAAGGTTGAAGTGGATGCTGTGACCGTTGTCAATGTTGGTGGCAAGCAGAAGCGTGCCGGCCGCATCATGGGTCGCCGCAAGGACTGGAAAAAGGCTTATGTCAGCCTGAAGCCTGGTCAAGAAATTAACTTTGCAGCGGGCGAATAGGAGAAATCATGGCACTGATTAAAGTCAAGCCGACTTCCCCAGGTCGGCGCGCCGTAGTGAAGGTGGTTACACCTGATCTGCACAAGGGCAAGCCCCACGCGCCGCTGCTGGAGAAGCAAAGCAAAAACGCGGGTCGTAACAACAACGGCCGCATTACTGTCCGTCACCAAGGTGGTGGTCACAAGCAGCATTATCGTCTGATCGACTTCCGTCGTAACAAGGACGGTATCGTCGCCAAGGTTGAGCGTATCGAATACGATCCAAATCGCAGCGCACATATCGCTCTGCTCTGCTATTCGGATGGCGAGCGTCGCTACATCATTGCGCCGCGCGGTATCGCAGCGGGTGCTGAGTTGGTCAGCGGTTCTGATGCGCCGATCAAGGCTGGTAATGCATTGCCTTTGCGCAACATTCCGGTCGGTAGCACGATTCACTGTATCGAACTGCAGCCTGGCAAGGGTGCTCAAATCGCACGTTCGGCCGGTACTTCAGTTCAGCTGTTGGCTCGTGAGGGCAGTTATGCCCAGTTGCGTTTGCGCTCCGGTGAAGTTCGTCGTGTGCACGTTGACTGCAAGGCCACCATCGGTGAAGTAGGTAACGAAGAGCATCAACTGCGTTCCATCGGCAAGGCCGGTGCAATGCGTTGGCGCGGTGTGCGTCCTACCGTCCGCGGCGTTGTGATGAACCCGGTCGATCACCCGCACGGTGGTGGTGAAGGCAAGACTGCTGCTGGTATGAATCCAGTCAGCCCATGGGGTACGCCAACCAAGGGTTATCGTACTCGTAGCAACAAGCGCACTGACAATATGCGCGTTAGCCGTCGTCCGGCGAATAAGAGGTAATCGATATGGCACGTTCAATTAAAAAAGGTCCGTTCATTGATGGACATCTGGCAAAGAAAGTAGAAGCTGCAGCTGCCACTCGTGACAGAAAGCCGATCAAGACCTGGTCGCGCCGCTCTACCATTCTGCCTGATTTCATCGGTCTGACTATTGCAGTGCATAACGGCAGGCAGCATGTACCCGTGCTGATTTCAGAAAACATGGTAGGCCACAAGCTCGGCGAATTCGCGCTGACCCGTACGTTCAAGGGTCATGCTGCCGACAAGAAGGCTAAGAAGTAGGAGTATGACGATGAAAGTATCCGCAGTATTGAAAGGTGTTCATCTGTCCCCGCAGAAAGCTCGCTTGGTGGCTGATTTGATCCGTGGCAAGAAAGTGGACAATGCCCTCAACATCCTGAACTTCACACCCAAGAAAGGTGCTGAAGTGATCAAGAAGGTTGTGGAGTCTGCGATTGCCAATGCCGAGCATAACGAAGGCGCTGATATCGATGAATTGAAGGTTGTTTCGATTTATGTAGATAAAGGCATTGTGCTCAAACGTATCCGTGCACGTGCAAAAGGTCGCGCTGGGCGTATTACTAAACCAACCAGTCACATCACTGTGACTGTCGGTAACTAAAGGAATCACTATGGGTCAGAAAATACATCCGTTTGGTTTCCGTCTGGGCGTCCAAAAAAACTGGTTGTCTCGCTGGTA
>PHCM01000003.1 GCA_002842255.1 Betaproteobacteria bacterium HGW-Betaproteobacteria-2
ATCTGCGCGCTCGACAAACGCATCAACAAATGTATTCGCAATGTGGCTGAACACGGGTGAGATGAGTTTTTCCAGAAACGCATTGGAAAACTCGTAGTTCAGCCTGAATTCGATTTTACATGCATCCTCGGCCAGTGGAATAAAGCGCCAGACACCCTCCAGATGACGGAAAGGGCCGTGCACCAGCTTGATATCCATCAGGCTGGGATAGACCTTTTCGTTCTCTGTGGTGAAGTTCTGTTTGATGCCGTGGTAATCGATATGCAGGGTGGCGCTGGTGAATTTCTCATCGCGTTTCAGCAGGTCTACGCCGCCGCACCAGGGCAGGAAATCGGGATATTGTTCTACCTCATCGACCAATGCGTACATGCGTGCTGCCGAGTGACCAACCAGCACTGTTTTTTCAACCTGCGCCATTCGCAACCAATCTTGGAAACCAACTAGAGTAAAATGCCAATTTTAGTCTATCTGACCTGACATGAGCATCGCCCAAAACAAAAAAGCCTTTCACGACTACTTTATCGAGGAGAAATACGAAGCCGGTATTGTCCTTGAAGGGTGGGAGGTCAAGGCCATCCGCGACAACCGTGTGAACCTGAAAGAGGCCTACGTCATCATCCAGCGTGGCGAGATCTACCTGATCGGCTGCCATATCACGCCCTTGGGGGCTGCATCCACCCATATCCGGCCGGATGCCATTCGCACGCGTAAATTGCTGCTGCACAGCGAGGAAATTGCCAAGCTCATCGGCAAGGTGGAGCGTGCCGGCTATACGTTGGTGCCGCTGGATATGCATTATGTGCGCGGGCGCATCAAGATTCAGATCGGGCTGGCCAAGGGCAAGAAACAGTACGACAAGCGTGACGCCGAGAAGGAACGAGACTGGGAACGTGAGCGCGGCCGTATCATGCGCGCGCATAACAAATAGGGTGGTTGCGGCTTAATCGGGTATAATTCTGCATATGACTGAACTTTATGCAGTTTGGCTCAGTCATAGATTCGCTACGTTACAAACGTGAGAAACTTTCAGGGGCCGACCCGGTTTCGACGTGGGTTGCAAAGCAGTGCAGGGCATACCGAGGGTTCAGGTTTCCTCGTAAATCCATCTGAAAAAGTATAGTCGCAAACGACGAAACTTACGCTCTAGCCGCTTAATCCCGGCTGGACGCTGCACCGAAGGGTCTCTCGGTCGGGTGGGCAACCACAGCAGCGTCATATAGAGAGACTCGTGTTGTATCGGGTTACTTGATACAACATTAAATCCAAGGTGACTCGCTTCACATTCGCTTGCTCGTTGGTGGATGTGCGGTTAAATCAAACAACACAGCTAAGTATGTAGAACTGTCTGTGGAGGACTTACGGACGCGGGTTCGATTCCCGCCGGCTCCACCAAACACAAAAGGGTCACTCGAAAGAGTGGCCCTTTTTGTTTGATCAATACGGGAAGCGAACCCGCAGCGGATTCGACTAGCCGACCATGTGTCGGCTGGACGCGGAACGCAGTGCAGCGGGCCTGAGTGCAGGCCGAGGTTTTCGCGGAAGCAACGCGAAAGCCGAGCAATCCCGCCGGCTCCACCATTTACCAGCATCACCAAGTATCAAGAAATGCAGAAAACCCTTGTTAATCCTAGTGATTCACGGGTTTTTTGTTTTATTCATCACTACCTAATCACCACAATCGGGGTAAGTCACGCTTTAAATGGGGTAAGGAGCGCCTTGCTTACCCCATTCCTGCCAACGAGACCTGGGCAGTCAGCAATGTTAATTTGTAGAAACGACGTTACTTTTATTTGACATGCGTAATCTGGCGGCGCTAAGATGGTGTCAATTATTATTGTCGTAATGGCGTTTTTGCAAATATGAACCTTGGCGAGCTGGCTGAAGTACAGATGGGCTACCCCTTCCGGTCGCGCCTTGAGCACGACCCGCAGGGTGATGTCGCCGTGATCCAGATGAAGGACATCGACGACGCCAACCACCTGCACGCCGAAGAGGCGATCCGGGTAACCCTGCCCAAGGGCAAGACGCACCACCTGCTGTGCGCGGGCGACCTGCTGTTCCGTTCTCGGGGCCGCAGCAATGGTGCGGCTCGGGTGCTGGAAGGCATCGGCCCGGCCGTGCTATCGGCGCCGATGCTGCTGATCCGGCCCCGCAACGTGCTGCCCGCCTACCTGTGCTGGTACATCAACGCGCCGGCCACCCAGGCCCAGCTGGCAGCGCTGGCCGAGGGCACTTCGGTACGGATGATCAGCGCCGAAGCGCTGAAGGCGCTGGAAGTTCCGCTGCCTTCGCAGGCCACGCAGCAACGCATCGCGCAGGCCGCCGACCTGGCCGAACAAGAACAAACACTGCTGGCCCGCATTGCCACCTTGCGCCAGCGCCTGACCATGCACATGCTGATGAAGCTTGCCCACCCATCCCGAGAAAGGGCCAACCCATGACCGACCAGCTCACCCAACAAGACGTCAACACCACCACCTGGGCCGCTTGCGACACCTTTCGTGGCGTCGTTGATCCGGCGCAGTACAAGGATTACATCCTGGTGATGCTGTTCCTGAAATACATCAGCGACCAGTGGGCCGACCATTACGCCGCGTACAAGAAGGAGTACGGAGACAACGAGGAGCGCATCCGCCGCAAGCTGGAGCGCGAGCGCTTCATCCTGCCCTACGTCGAGTTCAAGGACGAAAAGACCGGCGAGGTCACCGACCGCTTCCTGGCCGATTTCCACGCCCTCTACGAGCGGCGCAAGGCGGCCAACCTTGGCGAGCTGATCAACATTGTGCTCGACCATATCGAGGAGGCCAACAAGGCCAAACTCGAAGGCGTGTTCCGCAACATCGACTTTAACTCCGAGGCCAACCTAGGCAAAACCAAGGACCGCAACCGCCGCCTCGAAAATCTGCTGGGTGATTTTGCCAAGCTCGATCTGCGCCCCTCGCGCGTGTCCGAGGACGTGATCGGCGATACCTATATCTACCTGATCGAGCGCTTCGCCTCCGACGCCGGCAAGAAGGCCGGCGAGTTCTACACGCCCAAACAGGTATCGAAGCTGCTGGCGCAGCTGGCCGCCCCCAAACCCGGCGACCGCATCTGCGACCCCACCTGCGGCGCCGGTGGCTTGCTAGTCGAAGCCGCAGCACTCGTAGAGGCCAAGGGTAGCCCCGGAAATCCAAACAAAGATTTCGCCCTGTTCGGCCAGGAGGTTAACGGCAGCACCTGGGCGCTGGCCCGCATGAACATGTTCCTGCATGGCAAGGATGCCGCCCGCATCGAGTGGGGCGACACCCTCAACAGCCCAGCGCTGGTCGAGGCTGACCGCCTGATGCGCTTCAACGTCGTAGTAGCCAACCCACCTTTCAGCCTCGACAAGTGGGGCGCCAGTGAAGCCGAGGCCGACCGTTACAACCGCTTCTGGCGCGGCGTGCCCCCCAAGTCCAAGGGCGACTACGCATTTGTCACCCACATGATCGAAACCGCGCTACCGCAGGAAGGCCGCGTGGCGGTCGTGGTGCCGCACGGCGTGCTGTTCAGGGGCGGCGCCGAAGGCCGTATTCGACGCGCCCTGATCGAGGAGAACCTGCTCGATGCCGTCATCGGCTTGCCGGGCAACCTGTTTCCGACCACCTCGATCCCGGTCGCCATCCTGGTGTTCGACCGCGCCCGCGAAAAGGGCGGCCCCCGCGAGGACTGCCAGGAGGTGCTGTTTATCGACGCCAGCCGCGATTACCAGAGTGGCAAGAATCAGAACGCCCTGCTCAACGAGCACATGACCCGCATCCTGGAAACCTTCCGCGCCCGGCAGCCGGTGGACAAGTACGCCCATGTCGCCAGCCTGCAGGAAATCGCCGACAACGACTTCAACCTCAACATCCCGCGCTATGTGGACACCTTCGAGGAAGAGGAAGAGATCGACGTCGCCGCCGTCGAGCAGGAGATCGAGCGCTTGGAGGGGGAGCTGGTGGAAGTGCGGAAACGCATGAAGCAATACCTCAAGGAGCTGGGGGTATGAAGAAGAAGCAGGAAGCCTCGCTTGTTCGTTCATCGGCGGCGGAGTACCTGACTTTTGTCGCCGCCAGCGGCCAGGGGGGTGTTGAGGCTGTTTATGCGGACGAAAGCATCTGGCTGACTCAGAAGATGCTGGCTCAGTTGTACGATGTGAACGTGCGCACGGTGAATGAGCATCTAAAAAAAATCTTTGCCGACAGCGAGCTGCAGGAAGATTCAGTTATCCGGAAATTCCGGATAACTGCCTCCGACGGCAAGAACTACAACACCCAGCATTACAAGCTGCCCGCCATCATTGCCGTGGGCTACAAGGTCAACTCCGAGCGTGCGGTGCAGTTCCGCAAGTGGGCCACCGGCATCATCGAGCAGTTCACCATCAAGGCTTACGTGATGGATGACGAGCGCATCAAAAGCGGCGGCTCCGTCCTGAGCGACAAGTACTTCGAAGAGCAGCTCCAGCGTATCCGCGAGATCCGCCTCTCGGAACGCAAGTTCTACCAGAAGATCACCGACCTCTACGCCATGGCGATCGACTACGACGTGACGGCCCAGGCCACCAAGCGTTTTTTCGCCACCGTGCAGAACAAGCTGCACTGGGCGATTCATGGGCAGACGGCGGCCGAAGTCGTCTACCACCGCTCGGATGCCGAAAAGGCGAACATGGGGCTGACCACATGGAAGGACGCGCCCAGCGGCAAGATTCAGAAATTCGACGTGGCCATCGCCAAGAACTACCTGACCGAGGTTGAGATGGCGCAACTCTCCCGCCTCGTCAACGCCTATCTGGACGTGGCCGAGGACATGGCCCAGCGCAAGATCCCCATGACCATGCAGGATTGGGAAACCCGCCTGAATCGCTTCATCGAGGCCACTGACCGCAGCGTGTTGCAGGATGCGGGCAAGGTGACGGCGGAAATCGCCAAGGCACACGCTGAGAGCGAATTCGAAAAATACCGCATCGTGCAGGACCGGCTATTCGAGTCGGACTTTGATCGGATGGTGAAAGCGGTGGGGAAGCTGGAGCAGACCGAGCGGGCTCTGGAAGGCAAAGGGCGGGGGAAGAAGAAGTGACTCACGCAATTGCAAAACACCGGCTCGGGGACATCACACGTTTTGTGTCTGGTGGAACACCGAGCAAACAAGACCCACGCTATTGGGGTGGCGACACGCCCTGGGTATCGGCGAAAGACTTGAAGTCGATGCACATAGGCGCATCCATCGACACCCTTAGCGCCTCCGGGCGTGATGCTGCATCTCTTGTACCGCGAGGGACTTTGCTAATCCTCGTGAGGGGTATGACTCTTTTCAAGAGCATTCCTATCGGCATAGCGTCAAGGGAGTTAGCCATAAACCAAGACCTCAAAGGCTTGATCACCAATAAAAATGTATCGCCAGAATTTCTTGCGTACAGTCTCTTGACCAAGGAGAGTGAACTCCTGCAAATGGTCGAGGCCGCCGGCCATGGCACGGGACGGCTGGATACAGATGCGCTGAAAGATGTGTTGGTTCGGGTTCCGAGTCTTCCTGAACAGCATCAGATTGCGAGCGCAATCGCGACGTGGGACGCCTCCATCCAGAAAACCGAGCAACTGATCGCTGCGAAGGAGCGGCACTACAACCACGAACTGTCGCGCCTGATCAGCCGGGGCCAGCACCCGCACACCCATGTTGGCAACTTTGCCGAGGAAGTCTCCACTCGCAATCGCGGCGGCAACGAAGCCCGCGTGCTGAGCGTGACCAACTCACGCGGATTTGTGCTGCCGGAAGATCAGTTCGAGCGCCGCGTTGCCAGCGCGGATCTGTCCAATTACAAGGTCGTGCGCCGTGGGCAGTACGCCTACAACCCGTCGCGCATCAACGTCGGCTCCATCGCCCGCCTCGACGGCTGGAATGATGGCGTGCTCAGCCCTATGTATGTCGTGTTCCGACTCGACGAGAACAAGGCCAACTCGGACTATTTCCTGCACTGGCTAAATTCCCATGAAGCCAGACAGCGCATCAAGAACAGCGCCCAGGGCAGCGTCCGCGAAACCGTGTCCTTCTCGGAGTTCGCCGCCATCACGATTCCGCTGCCGGATAAAAACACGCAAACCGCCATCGCCCGCTACCTCAACGCCCTGCGTGAGGAGATCAACCTGCTCGGCCAATCCGTGGCGGCGCTGAAGGCCCAGAAGCGCGGCCTGATGCAGAAGCTGCTCACCGGCCAGTGGCGGCTGAGGGTGCGCCATTCCGAAGCAATAACCCAACCAGAGGAGGCCCACCATGGCTAAAGATAAGAACTACTGGACCCAGCAACGTCCCGATGGCAAATGGGAAAGTAAACGTGAGGGTAGTGAGCGCGCTTCAAAGGTGACGGAAACCCAAGCGGAGGCATGGGCCTATTCCAAATCCAAGGCAAAAGAATCAGGCGGCGAAGCTTTCCTCAAAGGGCGCGACGACAAAATCCGTGAACGCAACACCTACGGCAAAGATCCGTATCCGCCGAAGGGGTAGCGCATGACCAACATCCTCACATTTGATGACGCTATCCAACACTCGGTGCGGTTCAAGAAACGGCATCTTCTGCTTGGCAACGGGTTTAGCATCGCCTGCCGCCCGAAGATTTTCACTTACGGCTCACTCTTCGAGCAGGCTGACTTCTCGTCTGCCCCGAGGCTTCCAGACGTATTCAAAGCCGTCGGCACAACCGACTTTGAGCACGTCATCAAGATGCTTGAAGATGCATCGCGCGTTGTTCCTGTCTATTCGAAGGATTCGGTTGAAGCTGCAAAGCAGATGGCAGTCGATGCAGAGGCGTTGAAAGATATTCTGATTCAGACCGTAGCGAATAATCACCCGAACATCCCAAACGATATCGAGGATGGACAGTTCTGGGCGTGCCGGAGGTTCCTGTCACATTTCCTGGGCGATTCGAACAAAGACGGCAAGGTCTATACCCTCAACTATGACCTGCTTCTTTACTGGACACTGATGCATGAAGACATGGGCTTTAGCGACCCTATAGAACTTGCCGCCAACGACGGATTCGGCCGCGATGAAGATACCGAGCCGGAATATGTGAACTGGATGGGCGAGAGCGGCGCACATGGGCAGCGGGTTCATTATCTTCATGGCGCGCTTCACCTGTTTGACGCGGGCGCCGAGCTGCAGAAGTACACGTGGGTGAATACGGGCAAGCCGTTACTGGAGCAGGCGCGAGAGGCAATGGGAACAGACAAGTTTCCATTGTTCGTCGCTGAAGGCAAGAGTAATCAGAAACTCGCAAAAATCAAGCATAGCGCATACCTGCACCATTCTTACAAAAGCTTCTCGTCGCAGATGGCGCAGCGCAATGATGCTTTATTTATTTTCGGCCACAGCCTCGCAGACAACGATAAGCATATCCTGAAAAAAATCGCACGCGGCAAGATTCCTCAAGTCTATGTAGGGCTCTACGGTGACCCTGAAAGCCGGGGGAATCAGCATATCCGCAATGCCGCTGCCGCCTTGGCAAATTCTCGCGATGACCGGGCCACACTAGACGTTGCTTTCTTCGATGCCGCGTCAGCCCAAGTCTGGGAGGCTTAGTGATGGACAGTTTCCGCTTCGACGAGAAATATCTCTCCCAAATTCCTGCCCTGCAACTGTTGATCAACTTGGGCTACCACTACCTGACGCCCGCCGAGGCGATGGCCGCGCGCGGCGGAAAGGCCGGCAATGTGCTGCTGGAGGAGGTGCTGCGCGATCAGTTGAAGAAGCTGAACCGCATCCAGCACAAGGGCGGCAGCTACCTCTTCAGCGAGGAGAATATCCAGAGCGCCATCCAGCGTTTGAAGAACGTGAAGTACGACGGCCTGCTCAAGACCAATGAGGCAGTGTATGACCTGCTGACTTTGGGTGTGGCGTTGGAGCAGTCTATCGAAGGCGACCTGAAGAGCTTCACGCTGAATTATGTGGACTGGCGCAACCCGGCCAACAACGTCTATCACGTGGCGGCCGAGTTCGCCGTGGAGCGTACCCGCAGCGTCGAGACTTGCCGGCCGGACGTGGTGCTGTTCGTCAACGGCATCCCCTTCGCGGTGATCGAGTGCAAATCGCCCAAGGTCGAGGTGGCCCAGGCCATTTCGCAGACCATCCGCAACCAGCGCGATGAGTATATCCCGCGCCTGTTTACCTATGTGCAGACGGTGTTGGCGGTGAACAAGAATGAGGCCCGCTATGCCACCACCGGCACCCCGGCCAAGTTCTGGTCGAAGTGGAAGGAGGACGTGGCGGATGTTGAGTTGGCCCCGCTGCTGGAGCGCTCGTTGCCGGACTCAGTGAAGGCATCGTTGTTCGACCTTGCTTTTGCCGAGCTGGGCGTGCGCGAGGAGATTGCGCCCTATCTGGTGGGCCGACAGGTGACCGAGCAGGACCGCACGCTCTATGCCTTGTGCCGCCCGGAGCGCCTTTTGGAGATGGCCTGGGCGTTTACGGTTTTCGACGGCGGCGTTCGCAAGATTGCGCGCTACCAGCAGGTGTTCGCCATTCAGGAGGTACTGCGGCGGGTCCGGCAGGTAGAGCCTGCCCTCACCCCCGACCCCTCTCCCGCAAGCGGGCGAGGGGAGTTTGCGGGCAAACGCCGGGGCGGTATCGTCTGGCATACGCAGGGTTCGGGCAAGTCGCTGACCATGGTGATGCTGGCGCGTGCGCTGGCGCTGGAGCCGGCGATCCGCAATCCGCGCATCGTGCTGGTGACCGACCGGGTGGATCTGGACAAGCAGCTCGGCAACACCTTTGCCGCCTGCGGCTTGTCGCCTGACCGGGCTGAGAGTGGCCGTCATCTGGTGGAACTGGTGTCCGACGGCAAGGCGCACATCGTCACCACGCTGGTGCACAAGTTTGACAAGGCGCTGGCTTACAGGAAGTTCAGCGATGCCTCGCCCGACATCTTCGTGCTGGTGGACGAAACCCAGCGCACCCAGCTGGGCGGTTACTCGGCGCGCATGCGCCAGATGTTCCCCAATGCCTGCTACATCGGCTTCACCGGCACGCCACTCTTGACCCGTGAGAAGAGCGATGTGGCCAAGTTCGGCGGCGTGATTCACACTTATGCCATCGACCAGGCGGTGGCCGATGGCGCCATCGTGCCGCTGCTCTACGAAGGGCGCATGGTGGAACTGGAACAGAACCAGGCCGCCATCGACATCTGGTTCGAACGCCACACCCAGGGGCTGACCGACCAGCAGAAGGCCGACCTGAAGAAGAAATACGCCCGCGCCGAGATGCTGAACAAGGCCGAGCAGGTGATCTACATGCGCGCCTTCGACATCAGCGAGCATTACCGCCAGAACTGGCAGGGTACCGGCTTCAAGGCGCAACTGGTGGCGCCCAACAAGGCGGCGGCGCTGCGCTACAAGGCGTTTCTGGACGAGTTGGGCGCGGTCACCAGCGAGGTGATCATCTCGCCGCCCGACGAGCGCGAGGGTTTCGATGAGATCGACGCCGAGGAATCCACCGATGCGGTGGTGGCTTTCTGGCAGCGCATGATGAAGCGTTACGGCTCGGAGGAGGATTACAACAAGCAGATAGTCAACGCCTTCAAGTTCGGCGACGAGCCGGAGGTCCTGATCGTGGTGGACAAACTGCTGACCGGCTTCGACGCGCCGCGCAACACGGTGCTCTATCTGGCGCGGCGGCTCAAGGATCATTCCCTGCTGCAGGCGATTGCCCGGGTGAACCGCCTATACGAGGACGACTCCGGCAGCAAGGCCAAGGACTTCGGCTACATCATCGACTACGTGGGTGTGCTGGGCGAGCTGGATCAGGCACTGACCACCTACAGCGCCCTGGAAGGATTTGAGGCGGCGGATCTCGAAGGTGCGCTGACCTCGATCCATGAAGAAACCAAGGCGCTGCCGCAGCGCCATGCCGAGCTGTGGGACCTGTTCAAGACGGTGAAGAACCGCCAGGACGAGGAAGCTTTTGAGCAACTGTTGGCTGACGAGAAATTGCGCGCCGATTTCTACGAGCGGCTGACGGCCTACGCCAAGACCCTGGCCATTGCGCTGTCCAGCGAACGCTTCATCATCGAGACGCCCGAGCAGAAGCTGCGCGCCTACAAGAACGACCTCAAGCGCTTCGTCAATCTGAGGGCAGCGGTGAAGCTGCGCTATGCCGAGTCAGTGGACTACCGCGATTTTGAGCCGCGTATCCAGAAGCTGCTGGATACGCATATCTCGGCCTCCGAGGTGGTGCAGCTGAACGCGCCGGTGAACATCTTCGATGAGGCCGCTTTCCAGAAGGTGGTCGAAGAGCAAGGCGTGGGTAGCGAGAAGAACCTCGGGGCCAAGGCCGACATGATCGCCCACGCCACCAGGCGCGCCATCAACGAGCGGCTGGAGCAGGACCCGGCCTTCTACGAAAAATTCTCCAAGCTGATTCAGCAGGCCATCGACGACTATCGCGCCAAGCGCCTGTCCGATCTGGAATACCTGCAGCGGGTCACCGAGATCAAGGACGCTGTGGTTTCGCGCAAGGGCGATGACTTGCCACCGGCACTGAACAGCGATGCCGATGCGGCTGCCGTCTATGGCTTGTTGCGCCCCTTCGTGGCGAACCACCTCAGCGACGACGAGCGGGCTCAGAACACTGCTGCCGAAGCCGCTATGGCGGTGTGGGATATCTTTCGCCGAAACCGCAAGGTGGGCTACTGGGATGACCTCGATGCCCAGCGCAGGACCATGAACCAGATCGACGACTACCTTTACGACGAGGTCAAGGGCGTACGCGGCATCGCGCTGTCCACCGAAGAGATGGACGAGATCATCGAGAAAACCATGCAACTCGCTCGCCACCGGATGGTAGGGTGAAGACGATGACCGGAACGCTGACCTATGGCACCGACACGATCCGCTACGAGGTGCACTTTCTGGCCTCGCGGCAGACCCTGGCCATCGAGGTCCACCCCGACAGCCGCGTGCTGGTGCGAGCGCCCGTCGATTGCCCCGAGGCACTGATTGCGGAGCGGGTGCAGAAACGGGCTGCATGGATCAGTCGGCAACTGGCCGAGTTCGAGCGTTACCGGCCCCGCACGCCGGCAAGGCAGTATGTCAACGGGGAATCGCATCTCTATCTCGGCCGGCAGTACCGGCTAAAGCTGATCTCGGGGCTGTCAGCAAGCGTGAAACTGACGCGCGGCCAGCTTCTGGTCATGCTGCCCGGCGAGCCAGAGCCAGAGCGCGTCAAGTCATTGCTGCACCGCTGGTATCTCGACCGTGCACGAGCCGTATTTACTGAGGTCCTGGACGCCAGCCTGCTCCACTTCAAAGGCGTCGAGCAACCGCGTCTGATCGTGCGCGCCATGCAATCTCGCTGGGGAAGCCTGTCTCGCGCCGGCTCCATGACATTGAATGTTAACCTGGTCCGCGCGCCCCGCGCCTGCATCGAGTACGTGGTGACCCACGAGCTTTGTCACACCAAACACCGCGACCACGATGCACGATTCTTCAGGCTGCTTGGACAGGTAATGCCGGACTGGGAACAACGCAAGCAGCGACTGGAAGCGGCCCTGCTGTGAGGGTGCAGCACGGATGTGCCCTGACAGATGGTGCCCCGCATGATAAACATGTGCTGTAGCATTGAGGGCTGCAGCTCAGATGATTGTTGCGGGGTTGGGGTGGCTGTCAGCTCTGAAATGAATAAACGACACCGGGCAGTGTGGTTCTTGATGATAGGTGGGATTCTGACGATATGACTTTACCGGTAATTGCGATTTTGTTCGGCCTGATGCTGCTGGTGTGGAGCGCCGACCGCTTCGTCGAGGGTGCTGCGTTCACTGCACGACACTTTGGCATGCCATCCCTGCTGATCGGCATGGTGATCGTTGGCTTTGGAACATCAGCGCCGGAAATGGCGGTGTCGGCACTGGCTGCGCTGCAAGGCAATCCCGGCATCGCACTTGGTAACGCCTATGGTTCCAATATCACCAATATTGCGCTGATCATTGGTCTGACCGCGCTCATCAGTCCGATCGCAGTCCATTCGCAGGTGTTGCGCAAGGAACTGCCAATATTACTCGCCATTACAGCGCTGGCCGCATGGCAGCTGTGGGACGGGGAAATCAGCAGAATGGATGCGGTCGTTCTGCTCGTCGTGTTCGCCGGCCTGATGACCTGGAGCATTTACGAAGGCATGCGGAAGAAAACCGATGCACTGGGCGATGAAATCGAGCAGGAACTTGTCACCCATGCCATGACGCTGCGCTGGGCCATTATCTGGTTGGTGATCGGCCTGCTGTTGCTGGTGGTCAGTTCGCGCCTGCTGGTCTGGGGTGCAGTCGAGATTGCGCAAGCCTTTGGTGTCAGTGATCTGATCATTGGCCTGACCATTGTCGCCATCGGTACTTCACTGCCGGAACTTGCATCCTCGATCATCGCCGCGCGCAAGGGCGAGCACGATATCGCACTGGGCAACATTCTCGGATCCAACCTGTTCAATACGCTGGCGGTGGTCGGTATCGCCGGCATGATTTCCCCGATGGTGGTCGAGCCGGCAGTCCTCAGCCGCGATGTGATGGTCATGGCCATCCTCACCGTATTGCTATTCATCTTCGGTTATGGATTCCGCAGTATGGGCCGCATCAACAGGGTGGAAGCTGTAGTCTTGCTTGCGGCCTACATCGGCTATACCACCTATCTGATCACTACGGTCTTTCTTTAAGCTGACATCGCTCAACCGGCTTATCTGTCCATGTGGCAGACATGGCAGTAAACTTCGTAATGATTGGGCAGTCGGCAGAAACATAATCAGCATCTTGATTGGTTAATAAGGAGATCGGCATGCAAGGTTACCAGCTCACATTTTTCACGCAGCAGGATCGTCATCACGGCAATTTGCCATTGGGCGAATGGTTGTTGCAGGAGGCGCGCAGGCTGGGGTTGTCCGGCGCTACCTTGATTACTGCGGCTCAGGGCTTTGGTCATGACGGCAAGATGCATTCGGCGCGTTTCTTTGAACTGGCCGACCAGCCGGTCATGGTCATGATGGCTTTAAGTACAGCCGATATTGAGCGTCTGTTTCAGCGTTTGCGCGATGAGGAGGTGGACGTGTTTTATGTCAAGGTACCTATCGAATTCGGTATGACCGGGGAATCGTGATCCCCAGTCTGCTCCTGCGTTGCCTCCTGTTCGCCGTGCTTTGGTGGGTACTGGCGGAAGGCCGTATCGACGGCTGGTGGTTGGGTGCCATTGCGGTGGCGACTGCTACTTGGGCGAGCGCGGTGTTGTTGCCACCCGCCGCGCATCGTCTTCGGCTGGTTCAGATGCCGGGTTTTGTCTGGTTCTTTCTCAGGAACTCAATACGCGGCGGCTTTCAGGTTGCAATGATGGCGTTACGCGGCCGGTCGGCGCTACAGCCAGGCGTACTGGAGTTGCAATTGAACTTGCCGGCAGGTGGTGCGCGCGTGCTCATGACCAGCGTGATCGGATTGATGCCCGGCACGCTCAGTGTCGAACTGGCAGAGGACCGGTTGCGTCTGCACGTGTTGGATGTGCGCCTGTCTCTGGCGGCCGAGGTCGGTGAATTGGAAACCCGGATCCGCGCACTCTTTGGAGTCGGTCCATGACCGGGTTCGAACTTCCGATAGCGCTTTTTCTGCTCTGCAACCTCATTGTCGCGCTGCTGGCGGCCGCGCGCGGACCGACTGCGGCCGATCGCATGCTGATGGCACTCTTGTTCGGCAGCACCGGCACAGGCGTGCTGGTGCTATTGGCACATGGCGGCGGTGGCCAAGTGCTTGTCGACGTCGCATTGCTGCTGGCCCTGCTGGCCGCGATCGGCGGCATCGCCTTTGCCAGGCGGGCATGGCAAAGGGGCGGTGATGATTGAAATCCTCAGTACTGCGCTTCTGATTGTGGGCGCTTTCTTCTATTTTGCCGGTACGCTCGGTCTGCTGCGTTTTCCTGATGTCTATAGCCGTCTGCATGCGTTGGCCAAGGCCGACAATCTGGGTCTGGGCTGTGTTCTGATCGGACTCGCCCTGCAGGCCGAGAATGTTGCCGTTGCTCTGAAACTTTTGCTGATTTGGCCATTGGCGCTGGCGGCGAGCGCAGGGGTGAGTTATGCCATCGCGCGGCGTGCTGACAGTCTTGGCATTGCGCCATGGCGCAAGGAAAAGCAATGAGTCTCGAGTTCGTATTCGATCTGCTGCTTGCCTTGGCCATAATCTGGAGCGCATGGCGGAGTTTGTCTGCATCGCGGCTGGATCTGGCCATCGTCATGTTCATCGTTTTCGGCTTGTTGATGGCACTGGCCTGGGCGCGCCTGTCGGCTTCCGATATCGGTTTGGCTGAAGCGGCCATCGGCGCCGGGCTGACCGGGGCGTTGCTGCTCGACGCCTACGGGGCACTTAAGCGGAGAGAGGCATGAAGCGGCTGCTGGTCGTTCTCGGTGCGGCCTGCTTTGTTGTGCTGCTGATTGGGGCCATGCTTGATCTTGCGCCGGCAAGCATAGCGTTGCATGCTGCAGTTTCCGCCAATCTGCCGTCCAGTGGTGTCGAGCATCCGGTGACCGCCGTTCTGTTGAACTTTCGCGGCTACGATACCTTGTTGGAGATCGCCGTATTATTGCTCGCCCTGATCGTCATCCTCGCTATCGGTATCGACTCAACTACCGATGTGCGACCTGCCGCGAGTCCTGTGCTGCAGGCGTTGGCAAGACTTGCTGCGCCTCTGATGATCGTGGTTGCCGTCTATTTGCTCTGGGTCGGAGCCTTCCGTCCGGGCGGGGCTTTTCAGGCAGGTGCCGTGCTGGCCGCTGCTGCCGTGTTGTTGCATCTGGCTGAATTATTGCCAGGCTGGCAATCGCCAGGGCTGCGATTGCGCCTGGGACTGGCCGGTGGTTTTCTGATCTTTCTTGCGGTTGCTGCCGGATTGCTGTTCCAGGGGGCATTGCTTGAATATCCGCCGGAACAGGCAGGTTGGATGATCCTGCTGATCGAATCCGGTCTGACGGTCTCACTGGGACTGATCCTCGCCGGCTTGTTCCTGCTCCTCTCGCGAGATGATGGAGACAGATCGTGAGCGCCGGGCTGCTTTTTGCCAGTGTCGGCGTGATTTTGTTCGCGCTGGGTGTGGCCGGTGTGCTACTGCTCGGACATCTTCTGCGTCGCATACTTGCCTTCAATGTCATGGGTAGCGGTGCGTTTCTTGTGCTGGTCGGTCTCGCGCAGCGCAACGGTATTGCAGACCCGGTACCGCAGGCCATGGTGCTGACGGGCATCGTCGTCGCCGTCGCCGCAACGGCATTGGCGCTGGCCTTGGTGCGGCGACTGTATGTGCTGACCGGCAAAATCGAACTGCCGCAGGATGATGAAGGATGATGGTCTGGCTGATCCTGCTGCCGCTGCTATGGGCCAGCTTTGCCTTTTTGCTGGGACCAGGCCGTGGAACCTGGCTCGCCATGGCAGGATTGTTTGCGCAGCTTTGGCTCGCTTTCGCGCTTGCTTCGGAAATCGTCGCCGGTGGGGCAGTAATACATGCGATCGGTGGCTGGGGCGCGCCGCTCGGTATCGACCTTGTCGCCGATGGATTGTCAGCCGCCATGCTGCTGTTGACGCAGTGTATCGCACTGCCGCTGGCAGTCTATGCCCATGCCTATTTCAAGCGTGATGACCCGGCCGTGACTTATTTCTGGCCGCTTGTCGGATTTCTGCTGGCAGGACTCAATGCGCTGTTTCTTTCGGCCGACTTGTTCAATATCTATGTCACGCTCGAACTGCTTGGCCTGGCTGCGGTAGGTCTGGTTGCGGCTGGCGGTGGCGCGCAACAGATTGCGGCAGCCCTGCGCTATTTGTTTGCCACGTTGGTCGGCTCCGGAGCCTATCTGCTCGGTGTTGCACTGATTTACGGTGCTTACGGAACGGTGTCTATCCATACGCTCACTCCGCTGATTACTGCCGAGGCGCCTGATCTGGTATGGATTGCGGGAGGCTTGATGATGGTCGGCCTGATGCTCAAGACCGCATTGTTTCCTTTCCATTTCTGGTTGCCGCCGGCACATGGCGGCGCGCCTGCCCCGGTCTCGGCACTGCTGTCTGCGGTTGTGGTGAAAGCCTCGTTCTATCTGATTCTGAGGCTGTGGATCGGGCCATTCTCGTCGCTGACTGATGCGGCTGGTCTGGTTGTCTGGCTGCCGGCATTGCTTGGTGCGCTGGCCATTTTCTGGGGCTCGTATCAGGCCATACGTGCCGAACGCCTCAAGATGCTGATTGCTTATTCGACCGTGGCGCAACTGGGCTATCTGTTTCTGATTTTCCCGCTACTGGCCAGTGCCGGAGCGTTGCAGGCCGGTATCATGCAGGCATTCGCGCACGGCCTCGCCAAAGCCGCCATGTTTATGGCAGCAGGGACGCTGATCAAGGCAACCGGACAGGACCTGGTAGCGGGTCTTGCCGGGGTGGCCGAGCGTATGCCGGTGACGCTATTTGCCTTCGGGCTGGCGGGGATTACCTTGATGGGTCTGCCGCCTTCATCGGGCTTTCTCGCCAAATGGCAATTGATTGAGCTAGCGCTGTCACAGCAGTACTGGGTCATCGCATTCGTGGTTCTGGTCGGAGGCTTGCTGGCAGCCGTCTATGTATTCCGTGTATTGCGCCAGGCATTCCTGCTGGCACCTGCAAACAGCGTAGTGACGCCAGTGCCGCGCACGCTGGAATGGACGGCTTTCGTCCTCGCAGCTGCCAGCGTTCTGCTGGGCTTGCGTGGTGTTGAGTTGATGCAGTTGGTGGGCGTTACATGAATTTCAACGAACTCTTGCCATTGGCGGTTTTGGCATCTTCACTGATACCGGGTCTGCTTATCTTTGCGCTGCCGGAGTCATGGGTCAGGCTGCGCACGGCGCTTAATCTGTTCGGTGCGCTGGTCAAGCTGGCTCTCGTTCTGCTGCTGATTGTGGGCGTGCAGGCAGGGGAGAGCTATGGCGTGCATTTTGCCGTGCTGCCCGGTCTCGATCTTGCCTTCAAGGCAGATGCACTTGGCCTGTTGTTCATTACGCTATCGGCCGTGCTCTGGCTGTTCACTACACTTTATGCGATCGGTTACCTTGAGGGCGCACCGCGCCGCAGCCGTTTTTTCGGTTTTTTCAGCCTTTGCGTCACGGCTACCATGGGCATCGCTATGGCTGCCAACCTGTTTACCTTTTTCGTTTTTTATGAACTGTTGACCCTCGCCACCTTCCCGCTGGTCGTTCATCGCGGCACAGCAGCATCCATGCGTGGTGGTACGACCTATCTGGTTTATACGCTGCTTGGCGGGGCGGTACTGCTGACCGGCATCATCTGGCTGCATCATCTGCTGGGGCATACCGATTTTGCCCATGCCGGTATCGCGTCGGCATTGGGCTCAGCGTATGACTTTCAGTTGCAGATGATCTTCCTGCTGTTGATGATCGGGGTCGGTGTCAAGGCGGCCATCGTTCCGCTACACGGCTGGTTGCCACAGGCGATGGTGGCGCCGGCTCCGGTCTCGGCGCTGCTGCATGCGGTCGCTGTGGTCAAGGCCGGTGCTTTCGGCATCGTGCGTATCGTCTATGAAGTGTATGGTATCGAATTCGCCCAGTCGCTCGATCTGCTCCTGCCACTGGCGTTGTTCGCCGCGCTGACCATTGTATGGGGCAGCTTTCGCGCGCTGTTTCAGGATGATCTGAAGAAGCGGCTGGCTTTCTCGACGGTGAGCCAGGTGTCCTACATCGTGCTGGGTGTCGCGCTGTTCGGCCCTATCGGCACAGTCGGCGGGCTGGTGCATCTGGTGCATCAGGGCATCATGAAGATCACGCTGTTTTTCTGCGCCGGCAACTACGCAGAAACCCTCGGCATCCACAAGGTCAGTGAAATGAACGGCGCCGGGCGGCGTATGCCGTTGACGAGCATCGCCTTTACGATCGGTGCGTTGGGGATGATGGGGGCGCCGCTGACGGCCGGAGCCGTCAGCAAGGCATGGCTGATGGATGGCGCATCGGCTGCCGGCATGGACTGGGCGATATGGGTGCTGTGGACGTCCAGCCTGTTGAATGCTGCTTATTTCCTGCCCATTCTCTGGCGCCTTTGGTTCAAGTCTGTTCCCAAGGTCTGGCCGGGGGAACATATCGCAGCGCGCGGTTGGCGCGAAACCGCCTGGCTGCTTTTATTGCCCCCGGTAGTCACTGCAGCGATGACGCTTGCAGCCGGCACACTCTCCAATAACCAGATGAGTCCCCTGTCATGGGCCAAACTGATCGCCGAGCGTGAATACCTGCACGAGACGATTATCAGGACGCCATAAGCAGAGCAGTATTTTGTTTCGTTGGACTGGCTATAGTCGGGTTGCAGCTAAAGTCGAGTTGAGGACGCGAGCGATGGTTTTATGTCAAGATGCTCGATTGAAACCGCGTGACCGGGGATGTGTCATCCGGTAGCAGCCTTTAAAGGCTGTGTGCTGTCAATCAATCATTACAAATAAATCAGGGGCAACATGAAAACAAGACTGATCGAGTTACGCGCTTCCTTGCAGGCATTGAAGGAGGCTTCCATGTTCAGGAAGGCAGAAGCGGCTGAAGTTTCCTTGCTGGCAGCCTTGGCCTTGCTGGAGGAGATGGTGACAGAAATAGACAAGCTGAAACGGGCGCAAGCCAAAG
>PHCM01000216.1 GCA_002842255.1 Betaproteobacteria bacterium HGW-Betaproteobacteria-2
CCTTCCATTCCTGGCTGACACTGTGCTGGGCTTTCGCGATGCCCCCATCACGCTCCATGCCACAGCAGAAACCTGGCAGATACTGAAAGCGCATTTGTTTAACTGGAAGATCTGGCCGGATTTTACTGCCATACCTTCAGAAGAACATCCGCTGCTGATATGGAAAGAGATCAAGCTCGGAGAAACGGTAGCCTTGGGTGAGCGTCGATTTACCCCCTTGCCTGCCAATCATGTTGTGCCTGCCGTTGGTTTTCATCTGGAAGGCGCCAATGCCAGCATGGTATTTACCGGCGATACGACCGTATGCGACCCACTCTGGCAACAGGTGAATCGCATACGAAACCTGAAGTACCTGATTATCGAAACCGCTTTCAGTAATGAAGAGATCGAACTGGCAAGAATGTCCAAGCATTTGTGTCCATCCCTGCTGATTGAGGAATTGAAGAAGCTTGAACATTTGTCGTTGCCGCGTATCTACATTACGCACCTGAAGCCGGGCGAGGGTGAAATCATCATGCGCGAGGTTGACAGGGATGCCTATGAGTTCAATGCCAGGCCGCTGTATAACAGCCATATTTTTGAGTTGTAAGCAGGCTTGATGCAATGCGAGGGATGAATCCAGAACATTGAAGCTAAACAAAAAGAGTTAAGCATGGAAATCAAGCATAGAAGCCAAACATAGAGGTAAGAAAAAATTTCAGGAAGCGCTCAAATGTCATCACCGGATATTGCCCAACTTATGCAGCTCGCACCCGTTGCTGTGCTTTCACCAGCTAGAATCAAGGAGCTTGCCAGCCTGTGTTTTATCGAAAAGGTAAGCAGGGACATTGATCCCTTGCGCATGAATGTGATGCAGACGACTGCGCAATCGCTTTATCTGCTTAAAGGTGATCTTGGCTTGCGCTTTGTCGATGGCAGCAAGAAAATCCTGCGCGGTGCCACTGATGCGGCAAGCCATCCGGTAAATAACGGCAAAGCCCAGTTGCTGGATAGCATTGCGCTCACGGACATCGAGATATTGCGTATAGATGCTGACTTGCTCGACATTATGATTACCTGGGATCAGCTTTCTGGCGAAGATTCTGCAGCCACAAAGCCGCAAGGCATAATCTCCGCACCCAAACGCGCAGCTGGCGAATGGATGCGGGACACCTCGGCATTCGGGGCCAAAAAACTGCACAGCGGTGTTTTCAGCCAGTTGCCTAGTGCCAATATCGAGGAAATGTTCAACCGCCTGACGCCGCTACCGGTAAAAGCCGGCCAGGTGATTATCACTCAGGGGGCGGAAGGGGATTACTACTACCTGATTGAGCAGGGGACGGCGGTCGTCAGCAGAATGGATGTCGCCACGCAGCATTCAGCCGTATTGGCAGAGTTGGGATCGGGAGATGCCTTTGGTGAAGAAGCGCTGGTCTCGGACAACAAGCGCAACGCCACGGTGACCATGAAAACCGATGGTCTTTTGTTGCGATTGAACAAACAGGATTTTATCGAGTTGCTGAAAGCGCCGTTGATCAATCAGGTCGATATGCAGGCGGCGCAGCAAATGGTTGGAGATGGCGCCGTCTGGCTGGATGTGCGCTTCCCGTCGGAATACGCCTATGACCATCTGCCGGAGGCCGTTAGTGCGCCATTGAATGAAATCCGGCGCCATGCAGAAACAATGGATAAGAAAACTCCCTACATTGTATATTGCCAGACCGGCCGCCGCGCTTCGGCCGCCGCCTTTATTCTGGTAGGCATGGGGTTTAAGGTATTCGTGCTTGAGGGTGGAATCAGGGCAGGGCGGAGATGAAGCATCCGCAGCATGCCCTGCGGACCGATGACTGATGAGCATCAGAAATTGTGTTTGGAATTTCTATTTGGAATGGTGCGGAATTACGGCGTAGCTGTAGGCAAAGGAATGTAACGTCTAAATGAACGATTGGGTTTTGACAGGGGCTTCAAATATATTCAATGCCATGTCTATAAGAAAATGGGCCTGCGTTTAAAACCGCAGGCCCATCTAGTGTTAACTACTTAGCTCAGTTAGTTGCTTAACAGTATTATTGAGCAAGCGTACAAGAGCCGGAACCAGATTCACAGGTCGTAGCTTTGACGAGGCCAGCAGTACCACGTGTCACTGGGGTGAATACAACTGCAGTATTTGCCGCAAAATCAGCTATTGCCAGTGCTGCCGGCGCCATGGACGCGCAAGCCTCGTTGTTAAAAGCAGTAGGAACCCTGTTGTCAGCCATGTCGGCTACAGCGGTATTCATGTAAGCTTTTGCCTCGGCCTCACAGGCACCGTTGGCGGCACGTTGTGTATAGTCACGGTAGGCAGGCAATGCCACTGCAGCCAGAATGCCGATGATCGCGACAACGATCATCAGTTCGATCAAGGTAAAGCCTTTTTGAACTTGTTTCATGTTTGTTCCCCTATGAAGTTAGAATTTGCCGCACACTAAAAATGAAAGAGCGAAAGACAGGCGCAGCGTATGCGTACTTGAGCAACACTCATGCCAGTAACACGATTGTCTTTCGCATACCAGACATAGCTTAGAGCATCGTCAAAAAAATGTGAACGCATCGTACGCTGCCCCAGATGAATACTGACAAAAATTGTCAGTAACTCGGCAGCAATGCTTTGAATTCGTCATTTCTTTGTTTTGCTGAAGGTTAATCGCTGAAAGTCAATCGCTTGAAGTTAATAAAAAGCGGCGAGCAATAAAAAGCCCCGGTTGAACCGGGGCTTTTTATTGAAAATAGAACGGTTACTTGGCTTCCAGTGTTTTCTTCAAGCCAGCCAGGCCATCGTCAAATACGCCAGTCACTGCTTTCAAAGCAGTTTCGTCGTCCTGACCTTCCGGGATCGGTGGGTTCAGTTTGTATACACGGTAGAAGCGGCCTACCCACTGAACTGTCGATTCACCAGCGCCAGGACCGGCCTTCACGGTCATGAAGGCGTTGTAGTCGGATACTGGCAGTACGCCTTCAACGATTTCATAACGGATTTTCATGGACTCGTCATCAGCACTACGAAACTTTT
>PHCM01000217.1 GCA_002842255.1 Betaproteobacteria bacterium HGW-Betaproteobacteria-2
AGTAAGCGTCAGTAAGCGCGTTCTTAGTACGCGTTATTGGCTTTGAAATCCTCGATTGCAGCAACCACTGCCTTCTCATCGTCACCAGCCAGATCCTTGGTGGTTTCGATCTTGTCCATCAGGCTCTTGTACTTGGAAGCCATGAAGGAGTGCAGCGCGGATTCAAATGCCAGCGCACGGTTGACAGGCACATCGTCGAAATAGCCCTTGTTCGCAGCCAGCAGGGTCAGCGCCATGTTGGATACACTCAGAGGTGCATATTGGGCCTGCTTCATCAGCTCGGTGAACATGCGGCCACGTTCCAGTTGCTTGCGGGTCGCTTCGTCCAGATCGGAAGCGAACTGCGCGAACGCAGCCAGTTCACGGTACTGAGCCAGCGCCAGACGCACACCGCCGCCCAGCTTCTTGATGACCTTGGTTTGCGCAGCACCACCAACACGAGACACCGAAATACCGGCGTTGATTGCAGGACGGATACCAGCATTGAACAAGTCGGTTTCCAGGAAGATCTGACCGTCGGTAATCGAAATCACGTTGGTCGGAACGAACGCGGAAACGTCACCGGCGGCAGTTTCAATGATCGGCAGCGCGGTCAATGAACCGGTTTTACCCTTGACTTCACCGTTGGTGAATTTCTCGACATACTCTTCGTTGACGCGAGCTGCGCGCTCGAGCAGGCGGGAGTGGATGTAGAACACGTCACCCGGATAAGCTTCGCGGCCTGGTGGACGACGCAGCAGCAGGGAAATCTGACGATAAGCAATCGCTTGCTTGGTCAAGTCATCGTAAACGATCAATGCATCTTCGCCACGGTCACGGAAGTATTCACCCATGGTACAACCGGCGTATGGTGCAATGAATTGCAGCGCTGCAGAATCGGAAGCTGAAGCGGCAACGACGATGGTGTATTCCATCGCGCCGTTTTCTTCCAGCTTGCGTACAACGTTGGCAATGGTTGAGGCTTTCTGACCGATCGCAACGTAGATACAGGTCATGTTCTGACCCTTCTGGTTGATGATCGCATCGACTGCAACGGCTGTCTTACCAGTCTGACGGTCACCAATGATCAACTCACGTTGACCACGACCTACCGGCACCATGGAGTCAACGGATTTCAGGCCGGTCTGTACCGGCTGGGAAACGGACTTACGGGCAATAACGCCTGGCGCAACCTTTTCGATCTTGTCGGTCATCTTGGCATTGACCGGACCCTTGCCGTCAATCGGCTGACCCAGCGCGTTGACCACACGGCCAACCAGTTCAGGACCAACCGGCACTTCCAGAATACGGCCGGTACATTTACATGTGTCGCCTTCGGAAATGTGTTCGTAAGCGCCCAGCACCACGGCACCAACAGAATCGCGCTCAAGGTTGAGCGCGAGACCGAATGTATTGCCCGGGAACTCGATCATTTCACCGGACATGACATTGGACAAACCGTGAATACGCACGATACCGTCGGTGACAGAAATCACGGTACCCTGGGTACGCGCTTCTGCACTGGTATCGTAATTCTCTAACCTGCTTTTAATCAGTTCACTGATTTCTGATGTGGATAACTGCATTGCTCTGTCTCCTGGCCCATATAAGGCCTAATTAATAAGCGGCCTAACTTTTAAGCGTGTAGGCCAACTCTTGAAGTTGACCACGGACGGAAGCGTCGATGACGGTGTCGCCAATCACAATCTTGACCCCACCAATAAGCTCAGGGTCGATCTTGACGCTTGCTTCGATTTTCTTGCCGAACTTGGTTTCCAGACGTTTAACCAGATCCTTGACTGCGCTGTCTGCCGGCTTGGCGGCTGCCGTGATTTCGGCCTCCAGCACACCTTCATCTTCAGCCTTCAGCTCTTCAAAGGCAGCGGCCACTTCCGGCAACAATGCCAGACGGCCGTACTCACCGAGCAGCTTGATCAGGTTAACGCCAGCCGCATCAAGTTTCTTGTCACAGATGGCCAGAAACATCTTTTCCAATGCTTCCGCTGTGACTTTTGGATCCTCGATATAGGCTTTCATCTGCGCATCCGCTGCCACTGCAGCAGCAAAAGTCAGCATTTCCGACCATTCGGTCAGCGCCTTCTGTTCCTTTGCCAGACGAAACGCAGCAACGGCATAGGGTCTAACGATAGTGATTGCTTCAGCCATGATCGTACTTGCTCTCTTTATAGCTCGTTAGCGATAGTGCTTAGCATATCGGCGTGGGCTTTGGCATCGATCTCTTTACGCAGAATCTTCTCTGCGCCAGCGACAGCCAAAGCGGAAACTTGCTGACGCAAACCTTCCTTGGCGCGATTCACTTCCTGATCAATTTCAGCCTTGGCACCGGCAATAATGCGATCACCTTCGGTTTTGGCAGCATCCTTTGCAGCTTCAACAATTTCTGTCGCACGCTTTTCAGCCTGGGAAATAATATCGGATGCGCGCAGCTTGGCTTCTTCTACTGTTTCCGCAGAACGTTTCGAGGCCTGCTCCAACTCACTGCGACCACGTTCGCCTGCAGCCAAACCATCCGCGATTTCTTTCTGGCGCTTTTCAATGGCACCCAGCAACGGGGGCCAGATAAACTTGGCGGTAAACCAAATCAGCACTGCGAATGTAATAGCCTGCGCAAAGAGTGTCAGGTTTATATTCATCTTTTGCTCCTAGCTGCAAAGTCCCGCATTTCAGACAGGACCTCGCAACTAAACTGATTAGTTAAGGACTTAAGCAACAACTGCCAGCAATGGGTTTGCGAACGCGAACATCATGGCCAGACCAACACCGATAATGAAGGAAGCGTCGATCAGACCCAGCAGCAGGAAGACCTTAACTTGCAGAGAAGCTGTCAGTTCCGGTTGGCGAGCAGCGCCGTCCAGGAAGCTGGCACTCATGATACCGATACCGATACAGGCACCTGCAGCACCCAGACCGATGATCAGGCCGATACCAATGCCTGTGTATGCTTGAATCATTGCTAAAAATTGCACGCTTTCCATTACTTTTCCTTTCGATATTAAGGGCTACTACTTTGAAACACTAAAA
>PHCM01000218.1 GCA_002842255.1 Betaproteobacteria bacterium HGW-Betaproteobacteria-2
CAGACCACGGTTCACGTTGTCGCAGCACAGAACGGCTTGAACGGATGGGTCTTGTTTCGGGAAGTAGGACCAGACGATCTTCTGGTTGTCGTTGAGGTCAAGTGCGTAGACATTGTTCGGGAATGCAGTGTGAACATACATCATGTTGCCGATGACCACTGGGGAACCTTCGTGACCGCGGTTGACACCGGTAGCGAAAGACCAGGCAGCCTTCAGGTTTTTGACGTTGCCCTTGTTGATTTGATTCAACTGGCTGTAACCTTGGTTATTGTGTTGACCACGTGGGTGCACCCAGTTGTTCTTGTCCTTCATTGCGGCTTCCTGGTCAGCAGCAGCGGATGCAACCATAGGCATAGCCAGTGATGCACCGAGAGCCAGACCGAGAGCCAGCTTGAGTTTGCTCATCTCCATTTTAGAATCTCCAATATATTTGGTTTGATTACTTAAAGCAGGATTGCCCAGAAACTTTGACAACCCGCTTCTGATGAAACAGACTTGTTAACATCAGGTCACAAACTGTAACTAAATGTTAACGAACAATAATCATCCAGATTTATAAACTTTGATGGTCCAGATGGTCCAGTTCTTATTCAAAAGCATGGGCCAGAACTTTCATGCTATAAATATAGTCAGTTAAATTAACCGTGTAATTACAGGCTGACTTGAATGTAATGATTTAGAGCCTGGTTATATCAAGCCAGGCAGGCCGTTCAAATCAGTGTTGTTGATGGACATATTCCCGAGTACTTAAAAGTTCATATTCAGGGTTAGGATTAGATGACAATGTTACGACCATGGAATCTAAAACTGGAATTACAGAAAGACGCGGAACAGGCAATTTATTTACAGATTGCACAAAAGATTATTGATGAGATTCAAACCGGCAGACTGCCGCCTTCTTCCGTCATGCCGGGTACTCGTGAATTGGCCAGGACGCTTAACGTCAATAGAAAAACCACGGTATTGGCTTATGAAGAGCTGATTTCACAGGGCTGGCTGGCTACGGAGAAAAGAAGAGGCACTTTTGTTGCGGACAACCTGGGCAGCATACCCGGCTTTAACGTACCGTCGCGTCTGGCAGAGCATGAAAAAGAGTCGGTTGCTCCGACGCCATTGATGGATGCCGAAATTGAGCATTTCAAACAGGCGTCGTGGGTTGATTTCACCGAAGCCACTGCCGATAACCGGTTGACACCGCTTGAGACCTTTGCCAGAGCTTTCCGCAAGGCATTGCTGGTTGCTACTCGCACCAACCATCAGCTTAATAACCCGCAGGGCTATCAGGCATTACGTAGTGCCATCGCAGCCATGGTTAATATGGAAAAGAATTTCCGGATTGATGCCGACCAGGTTTGTGTGCTGTCGAGTAGCCAGATGGCGATTTTTATTCTGGCGCGCGTGCTGGTCAGACAGGATGACTGTGTGGTGTTCGAGCGACTTTCCAATCCTTTGTCGCGACAGGCATTCGAGACTTGTGGAGCGAATCTGAAGTATGTGGATATCGACCGGCATGGCGTGGATGTTGAGCAGATCGCCAACCTTGCCAGCGAGCAGAAAATCCGTGCCGTTTACGTGACGTCGCAACATCAGTTCCCGACGACGGCGACGATGACGCAGGAGCGCAGGAAAGAAATGTACCGGCTGGCTGAATTGCATGATTTTTATATCATTGAGGACGATCGCGAACACGAGTCATATTTTGATGAAACGCTGCCCTTCCCGATCGCCAGTCTGGATAATTCCGAGCGGACGGTCTATCTCGGTTCACTGAGCAACGTGCTTTCACCGGCATTGCAGATATCCTACCTGATTGGTGGGCGCGAACTGATTGCCCAGTGCAAGGCGGAGAAAAAACTGATCGACTGCCAGAACAAGCAGCTTTTCGAATATGCCGTTGCAGAACTGATAGCCTCTGGCGAAATTCAGAGACACCGTCGCAAGCTGGGCAGGGTCTTCGCCGAAAGAAGGCAGCTCATGCAGGAACTGTTACGCCAGGAGCTGGGACAGCAAGTCGATTTCGACCCGCCCAAGGGTGGTCTGGCCTACTGGCTGCGTTTCCGTCAGCCGGTGGATATGGAAGCCCTGGCCCGACATGCACTGGCAGAGAAAGTAAAGTTTTCACAAGGTAGCGAGTACAGTCCGGACAACTGCGATGTTCAGGCTGTACGGCTCGGGTTTGCAAATCTTAACCAGACGGAACTGAAGAGCGGCCTCAAGCGTTTCAAACGTGCTTTGATGGCATCCCTGCTGACGATGATGTTTGTGGTTTATGAGCCGTTAATGGCTTGATGCAACAAAAAACATCCACGCTCCGCTTCGAGGCGTTCTCTTAAATAACGGTTCGTGTTCAAGGTCTCAGGCAATGGTGCAATAATGCTGCATGGTTTCCGTTGAACGCACCGCCCCCACTTTGAAATCCCAAGCCAGCAACCAGGCATCGTCATGGTTTGATGCACTCTCCGGCCGCTACACGCCGGAACAGATTGAAACGCTGCATCAGACGTTTGAATTTTCCCGAGAACTTTATATCGGTCACGTTGAACTGACTGGCATGCGCTTGATCGATCATGCGCTGGATGCTGCATCGATTCTACTCGGCATGCATATGGACCATGAAACCATCGCGGCGACATTGCTGCATGCGGTGCCCGCCTATCTTGAGGATTGGCAGCCAGTGCTGGAAACCCGCTTCGGTGCGTCAATCGCCGGTCTGGTGGAAGGGCTTTCACGTATGGAGCAGATACGTGAATTCAGCGAGATGGCCGGCTTGCACAAGCCGAACCGGAAAAGCCAGGATGACGGTCAGCAGATAGAACAACTGCGAAAAATGCTGTTGGCCATGGCGGAAGATATCCGTGTGGTATTGATTAAACTTGCCGAGCGCACCCAGACCATGCGCAATCTGTCGGCCGCGCCAGTGGAGATGCAGCAGCAGATCGCGCGGGAGACGCAGGGCATCTTTGCGCCTCTGGCCAATCGCCTCGGCGTTTGGCAATTGAAGTGGGAGCTGGAAGAT
>PHCM01000219.1 GCA_002842255.1 Betaproteobacteria bacterium HGW-Betaproteobacteria-2
CCGCCTTGGTATCCAGGCTTTTGAGCCCGTGCTGATCGAAGGCAAGGCCATTCAATTGCATCCGCTGGTTTGTGCCGCGTTCAACGCCGACTTTGACGGTGACCAGATGGCGGTCCACGTACCATTGAGCCTGGAAGCCCAGATGGAAGCCCGCACGCTGATGCTGGCCTCCAATAACGTGCTGTCACCAGCCAACGGCGAACCGATCATTGTGCCTTCCCAGGATATCGTGCTGGGTCTGTACTACATGACGCGCGAAAAGATTGCTGCGCGCGGCGAGGGCATGCGTTTCTCCAACGTGTCTGAAGTCCAGCGCGTCTATGACAATGGTCTGATCGATCTGCATGCACGTATCACCGTGCGTATCAAAGAGTACGAAGTCGATCTCGATGGTACCAAGCACGAGAAGATCACACGTTATGAAACGACGGTTGGTCGTGCGCTGCTGTCGGAAGTCCTGCCTGCAGGCCTGCCATTCAGCTTCATCGACAAGGCGCTGAAGAAGAAGGAAATCTCCCGCCTGATCAATGCCTCCTTCCGCAAGGTCGGCATTCGTGAAACCGTGATTTTTGCTGACAAGTTGATGTACACCGGCTACACCTATGCGACACGTGCCGGTATGTCCATCAGCATTAATGACATGCTGGTTCCGCCAGAGAAAGAACAACTGATCGCTTCTGCTGACGCTGAAGTGAAGGAAATCGAAGATCAGTATGTTTCCGGTCTGGTGACTCAGGGCGAGCGTTACAACAAGGTGGTCGACATCTGGGGTCGTGCCGGCGATAAAGTCGCTGACGCCATGATGAAGCAGCTGCGTGAGGAAATCGTCAAGGATGTCGATGGTAACGTCGTCAACGACAAGGACGGCAAGCCCATGCGTCAGGAGTCCTTCAACGCGATTTACATGATGGCCGACTCCGGCGCCCGCGGATCCGCTGCGCAGGTGCGTCAGCTGGCTGGTATGCGCGGCCTGATGGCGAAGCCGGACGGTTCCATTATTGAAACACCGATCAAGGCCAATTTCCGTGATGGCCTGAACGTGTTGCAATACTTTATTTCAACCCACGGTGCCCGTAAGGGTCTGGCCGATACGGCGTTGAAGACAGCCAACTCCGGTTATCTGACACGTCGTCTGGTTGACGTGACACAGGATCTGGTCGTTACCGAGCAGGATTGCGGCACCACCGAAGGTCTGGTAACCAAGGCCCTGATCAAGGGTGGTGAAGTCATTGAGCCATTGCATGACCGTATTCTGGGCCGCGTAGCTGCGCTGGATATCGTCAATCCTGAAACACAGGAAGTGGTCTATCCGGCCGGTACATTGCTGACCGAAGACGAAGTCGAGCATATCGATGCCCTGGGTATCGATGAAGTGAAGGTGCGTACCGCCCTTACCTGCGATACGCGTTACGGCATCTGTGCCAAGTGTTATGGCCGCGACCTGGGTCGTGGCAGACTCATCAGCATGGGTGAGGCCGTTGGTGTGATTGCTGCGCAATCCATCGGTGAACCGGGTACCCAGCTGACCATGCGTACGTTCCACATCGGTGGTGCGGTATCGCGTACAGCATCTGTCAGCCAGGCCGAGAGCAAATCCAACGGTATCGTGCGCTTCAGTTCCACGATGCGCTATGTGACCAATGCGCGTGGCGAGCAAGTGGTGATTTCACGTAACGGTGAACTGGCGATTCAGGATGATAGCGGTCGTGAACGTGAATTCCACAAGGTGCCTTATGGTGCCACGTTGCAAGTGCAGGATGGCAAGCAGATCAAGGCCGGCCAGGCACTGGCGACCTGGGATCCGCATACCCGTCCGATTATCACGGAATATGCCGGTCGTGTTCGTTTCGAGAACGTTGAAGAGGGCGTGACCGTAGCCAAGCAGATCGATGATGTGACTGGTCTGTCATCTCTGGTGGTTATCGATCCGAAACAGCGTGCCGGCCAGAGCAAGGGCCTGCGTCCACAGGTCAAATTGATTGATGCCAATGGCGTTGAAGTGAAGACTTCCGGCACCGAGACACCGGTCAATATCACCTTCCAGTTGGGCTGCATCATTACCGTCAAGGATGGTCAGGATGTCGGTGTTGGTGAAGTGCTGGCACGTATCCCGCAAGAGTCTTCCAAGACCCGAGACATTACCGGTGGTTTGCCGCGTGTTGCCGAACTGTTCGAAGCGCGCTCACCCAAGGATGCAGGTCTGCTGGCGGAAGTCACCGGTACCGCTTCTTTCGGCAAGGATACCAAGGGCAAGCAGCGTCTTGTCATCACTGATCTGGACGGCGTTTCCAGCGAGTTCCTGATTCCGAAAGACAAGCACGTCACGGTGCATGACGGTCAGGTTGTGACCAAGGGCGAAAGTATTGTGGATGGCCCGGCCGATCCGCAGGACATCCTGAGATTGCAAGGTCGCGAAGCGCTGGCTCGTTACATCATCGACGAAGTGCAGGATGTTTACCGTCTGCAAGGCGTGAAGATTAACGACAAGCACATTGAGGTGATCGTGCGCCAGATGCTGCGTCGCGTTCGTATCACTGATGCCGGCGATACCAGCTTCATCATGGGTGAGCAGGTAGAGCGTGCTGATGTATTGACTGAAAATGAAAGAGTCGTTGCAGAAGACAAGCGTCCGGCCAGCTATGAATACGTGTTGCTGGGCATTACCAAGGCTTCCCTGTCGACTGACTCCTTCATCTCGGCAGCGTCCTTCCAGGAAACTACACGCGTTCTGACCGAAGCTGCAATTCTGGGCAAACGTGATGAACTGCGTGGCCTGAAAGAAAACGTCATTGTCGGTCGTTTGATTCCGGCAGGTACAGGTCTGGCGTATCACGAAACCCGCAAGCGTCAGGCCGCAGGCCTAGATGTGGCGCCGCCGGTAGTGGAAGAAGCAGGTGAAGAGGTACCTCAGGAGACTACGGGTAATGCCGAGGTTGCTTGACAAGGTATTGAACAGTAAATAGAATGCTACGCTTTTCGGGATGGCCGAAGGTTTCGCCATCCCGTAATTTTT
>PHCM01000220.1 GCA_002842255.1 Betaproteobacteria bacterium HGW-Betaproteobacteria-2
CATCAAGCAATATGCAAACTGGCCGACCATCCCGCAGCTTTACATCAAGGGCGAGTTTGTCGGGGGTGCGGACATCATGCGCAGCCTTTATGAACAGGGTGAATTGCAGAAGATGCTGCAGGAAGTAGCGGGCTAATTGGATAAACTGGTCATTGTCGGTGGCGCGCCCTTGCACGGTGATGTCACGATTTCCGGTGCGAAGAACGCCGCCCTGCCCATCATCTGCGCGTCGCTACTGGCAGAAGCGCCGCTGGAGCTTTCCAGTGTCCCGGCCTTGCGTGATGTCAATACGACATACCGCCTGCTTGAACATCTGGGTGTCAAAGTGACGGCCAGTCAAGCCGGACGGGTGGCGCTGGATGCGGCCAATATCGTGTCGCACGAGGCACCCTACGAGATGGTGAAGACCATGCGCGCTTCCATACTGGTGCTGGGCCCCTTGCTGGCCCGTTTCGGGCATGCCTGTGTTTCCCTGCCAGGAGGTTGTGCGATCGGTTCGCGGCCGGTGGATCTGCATATCAAGGGCCTGAAAGCGATGGGTGCGGAGATTCATATTGAACATGGATATATCGAGGCGACTACCGCACACCTGCCAAATCGAAGGTTGCAGGGTGCGCGCGTCTTCATGGATCTGGTGACGGTGACCGGTACCGAGAATCTGATGATGGCGGCGACGCTGGCAGCAGGTACGACCGTGCTGGAGAATGCGGCGCGCGAGCCGGAAGTGGTCGACATGGCGGAATGCCTGATCAAGATGGGCGCTCGTATCGAGGGGGCTGGCACAGATGTGATTACCATTCACGGCGTCGAGCGATTGCACGGCGCGCAGCATCAGATAGTCTGCGACCGGATTGAAGCCGGCACTTATATGGTGGCCGCTGCAATGACCGGAGGTCATGTAAAATTACACAATGCGCGTGCCGATCTGCTGGATGCCGTCATAGAAAAACTGCGTGAAGCCGGTGCCGGCGTCGAGTGCGATGTCAGCACCATCACGGTGACCGGTCGTCAGAAGCTGAAATCGGTGAATGTCCGTACGGCACCGCACCCGGCCTTTCCGACCGACATGCAGGCGCAGTTCATGGCCATGAATACGGTGGCGCAAGGTAGTGCCAGCGTGGTGGAGACGATCTTCGAAAATCGGTTCATGCACGTGCAGGAGTTGCAACGACTTGGGGCCCATATCGATGTCGAAGGCAATACCGCGATCGTGCATGGTGTCGAATATCTCGATGGCGCGACAGTGATGGCGACCGATCTGCGTGCTTCCGCCAGTTTGGTGCTGGCCGGACTGGTCGCCCGCGGGGAAACCACGATCGAGCGCATCTATCACCTGGATCGCGGCTATGAACGATTAGAGGAAAAATTGACGGCACTGGGCGCCACTGTGCGTCGGGTGCACTGACAGGAATAACATGATTACGATTGCCTTATCCAAGGGTCGCATCTTTGAGGAGACCACGCCTTTGCTGGCAGCCGCCGGCATTACGGCGCTGGAGGATCCGGAGACTTCACGCAAGCTGATCCTGCCGACCAACCGGGATGATGTCCGGCTGATCATCGTGCGTGCGACCGATGTGCCGACTTATGTGCAGTATGGCGCTGCTGATCTGGGTATCGCCGGCAAGGATGTGTTGAACGAACATGGCGGTCAGGGGCTCTATCAGCCGCTGGATCTGGAAATTGCCCGCTGCAGGATGATGGTTGCCGTGCGTGAGGATTTCGACTATTTCGGTTCCATCCGTCAGGGTGCGCGGCTCAAGGTCGTCACCAAATACGTGAAAACTGCGCGCGAGCACTTTGCCGATAAGGGCATGCATGTCGACCTCATCAAACTTTATGGTTCGATGGAGCTTGGCCCGCTGGTCGGTCTGGCAGATGCGATTGTTGATCTGGTCAGTACCGGCGGCACGCTACGCGCCAATAATCTGAAGGCGGTGGAAGAGGTGGGCGAGATCAGCTCCAGACTCATCGTCAATCAGGCTTCTCTCAAACTCAAGCGTAATCTGTTGCAGCCGATCATGGATGATTTTGCCCGTGCGGTGGAAAGCAAAAAGAACGCCGGGAAATGAACACCAATCAAGCAGGACCAAAGGAAATGAAGATCAAATGAAGATCAGACGTTATTCGACTACCGACCAGGATTTTGAGCAGGCACTGAAAGCGCTGCTGGCTTTCGATACGGCGCAGGATGACAGTGTCGATGCGGTTGTCGCCGATATTCTGCGAGATGTGAAACAACGCGGCGACCACGCTGTGCTGGAATATACACGCAAATTCGACCGTCTTGATGTTGCTGAGATGAACGCTCTGGAACTCTCCCAGGCTGAGCTACAGCAGGCGCTCGACAGCCTGCCGGCGGAGCAGCGTCAGGCTTTGCAGGAAGCCGCAGATCGCGTACGTATCTACCACGAGAAACAGTTGATGTCTTCCTGGTCCTACACCGAAGAAGACGGTACCTTGCTTGGCCAGCAGGTCACGTCACTCGACCGTGTCGGACTTTATGTGCCGGGCGGCAAGGCGGCATATCCCTCTTCCGTTTTGATGAATGCGATCCCGGCCAAGGTGGCAGGGGTTGAAGAGTTGATCATGGTGGTGCCTACCCCGGCCGGCGAAAAGAATCAGTTGGTGCTGGCTGCCGCAGCCATATGCGGCGTCGATCGCGTGTTCTGTATCGGTGGCGCGCAAGCGGTTGCGGCAATGGCCTATGGTACGGAAAGTGTGCCGCAGGTAGACAAGATCGTCGGTCCAGGCAATGCCTACGTGGCTGCTGCCAAGCGACGCGTGTTCGGTGTCGTCGGTATCGACATGGTGGCAGGCCCATCGGAAATCCTCGTGATCTGCGACGGCAAGACCGATCCGGACTGGATTGCCATGGACCTGTTCTCGCAAGCTGAACATGATGAGCTTGCGCAATCCATCCTGCTGTCACCCGATGCCGAATTCCTGGACAAGGTCACA
>PHCM01000221.1 GCA_002842255.1 Betaproteobacteria bacterium HGW-Betaproteobacteria-2
GGGCGCGATCACGGCGTGCACGCCCATGGCGTCAGCAACGCGCAGGCATGCACCTAAATTGTGCGGATCCTCGACACCATCCAGAATCAGGAAGAACGGTGGCTCCTTGAGGTCAGACTCCAGAATGTCATGGATATCCTTGTACGGTATTGGTGCATCGATCACACGGGCAATCACGCCCTGATGCCGACCGTTGATACCAGCCAGTCCATCCAGACGCGATCTCTCGACCTGCATACACCTGACACCGGCACTATCGGCCATGCTTAATAGATCTTTCATCCGGGCGTCGACACGGTCGCGGTCGATCAGAATTTCCTGCACACTGGTGGCATGCTGCCTCAATCGGCTCAATACGGCATGAAAGCCGAATAAAATACGGGGTTCGCTCATTTACTATTAACGCCTTGATGTCTATTTTCTGGTGGATTTTCTTGCCTGACTTGCCGGCTTTTTCCTGCTGCTCTTGCTTTTGGTCGGAGCGCTTTTTGCGGGCGCACTCTTGGTTGGTGTTTTCTTGCCTGATGTTTTCTTGCTTGCAACTTTGCGGCTTCCAGCTTTCTGGCCAGCCGGACGTGGCTTTCTGCCGGTCGCAATAGGCGTTGCATTATCCGAAACTGATCTACCGGCTTGGGTCTTGCTTGACCTCCCGGCCTGCACAACTTTCGATACAACATCAGCCACTGCACCCGATGCCGCAAGCGGTGCAGCCAGAACAAAGTCTATTTTACTGGTTTCCAGGTCGACCCGGCTGATTTTTACGCGCAGCCTGTCACCCAGACGATAGCGTACACCCGTGCGCTCACCTGCCATCTCGTGCCGCGCCTTGTCGTAGTTGAAGTAGTCGTTACCCAGTTCGGTCACATGCAACAGGCCTTCGACATAGACGCCATCCAGCGCCACGAACAGGCCGAAACTGGTGACACCGGCGACCGTGCCGTCGAATTCCTCGCCTATCTTGTCCTGCATGTAGTAACACTTAAGCCAGGCCTCCACATCGCGCGTCGCATCATCCGCGCGGCGCTCCGTGATCGAGCAATGCTGCCCCAGTTCCTGCCAGTCGCCGGCCTTGTATTTCTCGCCATGCAGCACGGCCTTGATGGCGCGATGGATCAGCAGGTCAGGATAGCGCCGGATCGGCGATGTGAAATGGGTATAAGACTCGTACGCCAGGCCGAAGTGGCCGATATTGTCCGGGCTGTAGACCGCCTGCTGCATCGACCTCAGCAGCACGGTCTGTAGCAGTTGTTCATCCGGCCGGCCGCGGAACTGCTCCAGCAGTTTGCCGTAATCCTTGGCATGCGGACTGTCGCCGCCGCCCACACCGAAACCGAACTCGCCCATGAAGGTGCGCAAGGCTTCGAGTTTTTCCGGGGTCGGCCCTTCATGGATGCGGTACAACGCAGGATGTTCATGCCCCTTGAGGAAATCCGACGCGCAGACATTGGCTGCCAGCATGCATTCCTCGATGATGCGATGCGCCTCGTTGCGCACCACGGCCTCAATCCGCTCGATCTTGCCGTTATCATTGAAGATCATCATGGTTTCACTGCTATCAAACTCGATAGCTCCACGTTTTGCGCGCGCCTTGACCATGACCTGATAAAGCGCATAGAGATGCTGCACGTGCGGCATCAGCCAGGCATGTTCCTTGGCGGTTTCACCCTGAGGATTGATCAGCATGTCATAGACCTTGGTATAGGTCATGCGCGCCTTTGACAGCATAACGGAGGGGAAGAACTGGTAACGCTTGACGTTGCCGAAGGCATCCACCTGCATGTCACAGACCATGCACAAGCGATCGACATGCGGATTCAGTGAACACAAGCCGTTGGACAGCGCTTCCGGCAACATGGGAATCACACGCCTCGGGAAATAAACCGAATTGCCACGCTCATAGGCATCCTTGTCCAGCGCGTCTCCGGGTTTGACATAGTGACTGACATCGGCAATCGCCACTACCAGGCGCCAGCCCTTGCCCTGCGGTTCGCAATAGACCGCATCATCAAAGTCACGTGCGGTCTCGCCGTCTATCGTAATCAGCGGCAGGTCACGCATGTCGATGCGCCCTTTCCAGTCTTTTTCCTGCACCTGCCTGGAATAGCTTTCAGCCTGGTGCAAAGCGGCCGCAGAAAACTCATAAGGCAGCTGATGCTTGCGCAATGCAATCTCGATCTCCATGCCGGCATCGGCATAATTGCCGAGAATCTCAACCACCTTGCCCATCGGTTTGGCATAAGGCGATGGCTGGTCGGTGAGCTCCACCATCACCACCTGGCCATCCTTGGCCTTCATGTCCAGATGATAGGGAATCAGGACGTCCTGATTAACACGCTTATCCTCCGCAGCCACGATTGAAAAGCCATTGCCGCGCATAATTCGCCCAACCAGCCGTGTCGTTTTGCGCTCCAGCACTTCAACAATTTTGGCCTCCGGCCGCCCTCGTCTGTCCAACCCGGCCTGGCGCACCATAACGCGGTCACCATGCATGACCTGCGACATCTCCTTGGGCGACAGGAACAAATCGACACCGCCTGCCCTTTCCTTGTCGTCCGGCACCAGGAAACCAAAACCATCGGCATGGCCCTGCACCGTACCGGAGATCAGATGCAGCTTCTCAGCGATGCATAGCGCACCCTTACGATTGCGGATAATCTGGCCATCCCGCTCCATGGCATTCAGGCGACGATTGAAAATCTCGCACTCTTCATCATGGATTGCCAGCAGGCGGTATAACTCTTCCACGGAGAGGGGCACACCCTGCTCCGTCATGGTCTGCAGGATAAACTCCCTGCTGGGCAGCGGATGTTCATAATTCCCGGCCTCTCTTTCGGCATAGGGATCATGGCGACGCGGGCTGTTTTTTGACAAATTTGTTCTGTCGATCTTCTTTTTTGTATTAATAATCTTTTTTCTCGTTGACAAAATATGTCGTTCCTATAGAATTTGCGCTCTT
>PHCM01000222.1 GCA_002842255.1 Betaproteobacteria bacterium HGW-Betaproteobacteria-2
TCCGCCTTACCGAACATTGTGTTCGGCAACGGCATGCGCCGCCGCCTGCCAGAGCTGGCGCAGAGTTTCGGCCGTTCGGTGCTGCTGGTGACTGGTGCCGCCTCGTTCCAGCGTTCTCCGGCCTGGCCGGAGCTGCTCGCCGGTCTGCAGCAGCGCGGTATGGTGTTTGAACACATGGCCGTTAGCGGCGAACCTTCACCACAACTGGTGGACGACACGGCGCGGCGTTTTCGCAGTTCAGCGATCGACGTCGTCATCGGCATCGGTGGCGGCAGTGTACTCGATGCAGCCAAGGCCATCGCCGGCCTGTTGCAGGTCGAGAGCAGCGTCATGGATTATTTGGAAGGCGTCGGTCCGGAGCTGCCTTATCAGGGGCCGGCGGTGCCGTTCATCGCTGTGCCGACCACCGCCGGTACCGGTTCCGAAGCGACCAAGAATTCCGTGCTGTCGCAGCAGGGCGAAGGCGGTTTCAAGAAATCCTTCCGGCATGACACCCTGGTGGCACGCTATGCCGTGCTCGATCCGGAACTGCTGGCAACCTGCCCGGCCGCGTTGATCGCGGCGGACGGCATGGATGCCTTCACCCAGTTGCTGGAATCCTATGTCTCGACGCGCGCGAATCCGTTCACCGATGCACTGGCCATGTCCGGCATCCGCGCCGTGCGTGACAGCTTGGTCGGCTGGTACCGGCAGGAGGGCGATGTTACCCAACATCGTGCCAATATGGCTTATGCCGCGCTACTTTCCGGCATCACGCTGGCTCAGGTCGGGCTGGGGTCGGTGCATGGTCTGGCAGCGCCGCTCGGCGCTTTTTTCCCGATCCCGCACGGCGTCGTCTGCGGCACGCTGGTAGCGGAATGCACGCGTACCAATATCCGCTTGCTGCAGGCGCGCGAGCCAGACAGTCCGGCCCTGTGGCGCTACGCCCATGTCGGCAAGGTGCTGGCAAACGATATGAAGCTGGGCGAACAGCAGGGACTGGATGTGCTGGTACAGGTGCTGGAAGACTGGACGCAACAGATGGGATTGGCGCGGCTCAGTGAATACGGCATGCAAGTGGATGATATTCCGCGTGTAGTGGCGAATTGTCGTGGCAGTAGCATGAAAACCAATCCGCTGGTACTCACGGATGATGAGGTTGCCGCGATTCTGCAGGCGCGGCTTTAGAACCGTGTTGTAGCCAGTCAGCCGATGAATTTTCGGTGACTTTCAGATTAGTTCAGAAAACCTTTCTTGCTCAGCGCCTTGCGCAATCCTTCCTCGACCAGCCGGTAACCTTCGGCATTCGGATGTATCGGGTCTGACTTCAACGCATTTTTTGCCAACACATCGGAGAAGATATCCTCAACCAGTGGCGTGTCGGTCTCCTTTGCCAATTGCCGGTAGAGTTCGTGATCCGACAGGCTGCCAACGGCAGCGCCGAACGGGCTGAATGCCGGGATTGCCAGCAGCAGCGGCTGGATGCCGTTTGCCCTGGCTTCGCTGAGGATGGTTCTCAGGTTGTTGATAGTTTCCTGCTGCGGCACACGCCGGATAAAATCGTTGCCGCCCAGTTCCACGATCAGCAGATCAACCTCATGTCGATCCAGTAAATCCGTCAGGCGTTGCAAGCCGCCAGCGGAGGTGTCGCCCGGTACGCCGGCATTGATGATGTTCCAGTCGGTATTGGCAGCCAGCAGGCTGGGGTAGTCTTCGCCCTCGGCCGCACCGGTGCCGTGACTGAGGCTGTCGCCCAGGATCAGGACATTAGCGCCCTTGGGTAGCGGCGGAAATTGCGGCTCGCTGCTGCAGGCCGCCAGTGTCAGCAGTGCGATCAGCAGCAGGTGTTTCAACATTGCAATCAAGATTCCATTTCTCCAAATAACTATCTGACTACACTCCAGCTCAGCGGGTCGAACGGCTGGCTGCGGCGGCGCAATTCAAAATAGAGGCCGGGGCTCTCGTTGCCGCCGGTATTGCCGACGGCGGCGATGGTGTCACCGCCTTTGACATCGTCGCCCAGATTCTTCAGCAGTGACTGGTTGTTGCCATAGAGGCTCATATAGCCATCGCCATGGTCGATGATGATCAGGTTGCCGAAGCCGCGCAGCCAGTCGGCGAAGACGACGCTGCCCTTGGCGACGGATTTTACTTCGGCACCCTCCGCTGCGCGAATGAACAACCCCTTCCAGGAAAGACCGGTGTCTTTTCTGGCAGCGCCGTAACGGTTGGTCACGTCGCCACGTACCGGCAGGTTGAGCTTGCCCTTGAGTGAGGCGAAGTTGCTGCCGTCATATTTGCTGGTGGGCAGCGCCTGGTTGCGGGCGACGGTGCCCGACTTGCTGTCAGCCGGTTTTTTCTGTGCAGCTTGCGACTGCTTGCGGCGGGCCTCTGCCTGTTCGCGGGCGATCTTGGCCAGCCGTTCGAGCAGACTGGTGAGGCGTTTTTCGTCACGCTTCAGCTTGTTGATCTCGTTGCGTTGATTGGCAATCTGCGAGGAGAGCTTCTTCAGCACCTTGCTACGTTCGGTTTTTTGCGCCTGTAGCGATTTGCGCTCTTCTTCCTGCGCCAGCTTGAGCTGTTCGATTTCCTGCAGCGCCTGCGTGGTTTGCTGATTGATGGTTTCGATCTGCTTGAGGTTGTCCTGCATGCCGTCTATCAGTTCGGCACGCGCCTTGGAAACATAGGAGTAGTAGTGCAGTTGCCGGGCGATGGCGTTGGGATCCTGCTGTTGCAGCATGATCTGCAGATGGTTCTGCTGGCCGTGCAGATATTGCTGATAGAGCTGTTTGCCCAATAACGCCTGCTGCGTGTCCAGGGTCCGGACCAGATCAGCTTGCTGTTTTTTCAGGGATTGCAGCGTTTCGCGGTTCTTTCTTTCCTGTTGCGTCAGTTCATGCAGCTTGCG
>PHCM01000223.1 GCA_002842255.1 Betaproteobacteria bacterium HGW-Betaproteobacteria-2
AAAAATCCGGCCGCTGCTCAAGCACTTCGAATATGCCACCTGCGGGCTGTTCGGGCGCGACCCCGGCATCATGATTCTGCGTGCGGCCAACGGCGCCGCGCCGGATGAAGGCCTGATCGCCGAACTCGACCGTCTGCTCGGCATGACGGAAGACCTGCCCATGCTGCACTACAACGATGTCAAACGCGGCATCAGCAAGCGGATTCTGGTCGAAAACCAGCAAGTGACCGGCGTCCGGCTTACCGGCGAGATTCTGGCGACGGACTGGCTGAAAGAGGTCATGACGCAGGGCAAACTAACCGACGAACTGCGACGCTGGGCGCTGGCGCCATTGAGCGCGCCGCCGACCGGTCAACACAGCCGCGGCAAGATCGTCTGCAATTGCCTCGATGTTTCGGAAAACGAGATCATCGACAATATCCGCATGGGCGCAGATCTCATCACGCTGCAGAACAAACTGAAATGCGGCACCCAATGCGGCTCATGTGTACCCGAGCTGAAGCAACTGGTAGCACGCCATCAAAAGGTCACGACAAGCTAACCCGGATATTTCACCAGACCGGCCCCGAATATGATGGAAAAGCGCATGAATAGAGGCTGCGCGTAATCAGTCCAAAATCCAATTTGTACCGTCAGCCTTCGCGGGTGTTGGCGGCCAATTTGCGGCATCTTTGCGCCCCCGCTTCGCGCCAATAGCTCGGCTATTGGCTTGGCGCGGGATGCGTAAATCTACTCGCAAATTGACTCACCACCACCCCGCGATCTGGTGAAATATCCGGGCTAAAGCAGGCCTTTTTCCGCAAATGACAGCGTGCTGTTACCCGCCACGACAAAATGATCCAGTACGCGGACATCGACCAGTGCCAGCGCCTGTTTCAAAGCATGGGTCAGCTGTTCATCGGAACGGCTCTGTTCAGCCACGCCTGAAGGATGATTGTGGGCAAAGATGACTGAAGCGGCATTGTGCTGCAGCGCGCGCTTCACCACTTCGCGCGGATAGACGCTGGTTTGCGTCAATGTACCGCGGAACATTTCCTCCTGCACCAGCACGCGGTTCTGCGCATCCAGAAACAACACAACGAACACCTCATGCACCAGCCCGCCCAGCTTCAGGCATAAGTAATCCCTCACTTGCTGCGGCGAAGTCAGCACATCCCGCGCCTGCATCTGCTCCGCCAGCGCCCGGCGGCTCATCTCGAAGATGGCCTGCAACTGCACATACTTGCTGCTGCCCATGCCGTGCACTTCTGCGATCTCCTGCTGGCTGGCGGCGAAGATGCCATTGAGGCTGCCGAACCGGTTCAAGAGGTCGCGTGCCAGATCCACCGCACTTTTGCCGACAACGCCGACGCGTAGAAAAATCGCCAGCAGTTCGGCATCGGACAGGGTCGCCGCTCCTTGTTGCATGAGTTTCTCGCGCGGGCGTTCGCCTGCCGGCCAATCCGTAATCGCCATATTTATTTTCCTCCCGTCTGCAACCAGCCGATCTCTGCTGCCGTCTGTTCGCCTATCAAGGTCTGCGCAATGCTGGCCGGAATTGCAGCCTTGCTTGCCGAAAGAGGCACACGCCCCGCCATCAGTTCGGCGTAATCCTGCGGATAGACCGGCTGTTTGTCAGGATCAGCATAACCTTGCGGATAATGCGGCAGGCCGCTGGCCAGATCGTATTTGTCCGAGGCGCCTACCGTATGCAATAACTCATGGGCAAGCACCACGGCATTCTGTGCCGTGTGGCGCTCGCCGGCAAACAGGTTGACCAGACCCACTCGTCCCTTGCTCAGGGCGGTGGAATGCGGCAACACCGGATGCTGCTCGGGATCGTAATACAGCAGATAGAGTTTGATGCTGGGCGGCACACTGACCGGCGGACTGTTGCGCCAAGCCCACCAGCGGAAATGCAGGCTCCAGATGATGGTCTGCAACACCGTGCCGTTCTTCGGCGGTTGCGGCGGCGGATGATCGACTTCAGCACCCAGTCTCAACTGAAACGGGAAGCGGATCGCCAGATCGTATCTGGCCGCTTCTTCGGCCAGATAATCGGTGATCTCCTGCAACTGGTCGGAATCCAGCCGGGGGATATGGCTGCTTGCCGCCTCGCTGCCATCGGCATTGACCGGATAGACGGCGACATAAAGGCTGTCCTTCCATTCCAGGTCATGGGTTTCCAGCCACGCTCTATGCGCGACCGTGGCCAAAATGAACAGCAGGATCAGTATGCGAAGTTTGCGCCACATCGGTCGTAGCCTCTCTTGTTATTGAGGCATTAGTCTAATCCAGGATGCGCCAATTTGAACGCCTTTGTATATCGGCTGCCAGCTTTCATATAAAATCCAGGTTAATCAAATTATTAGCACGCCATACAAATTAACCCCCATACAAATTAACGCCTCATGCAAAACCAACCCATCAAGAAACTGGTACTCGGCATCACCGGCGGCATCGCCGCCTACAAAGCAGTTGAACTCGTACGTCTGCTGGTCAAAGCCGGCATTGAGGTGCAAGTGGTCATGACCGAGGCGGCGCGTCATTTCATCACCCCTGTCACCATGCAGGCACTGTCCGGCAGGCAAGTGTTCACTGACATGTGGGATGCCAGCATCGCCAACGGCATGCCGCATATCGAACTGTCGCGGCAGGCAGATGCGATCCTGGTGGCACCGGCCAGCGCCGATTTCATGGCCAAACTGGTACACGGCAATGCCGACGACCTGCTTTCCACACTATGCCTCGCGCGCGAATGTCCGCTGCTGGTGGCACCGGCCATGAACCGGCAGATGTGGGAGAACCCGGCGACGCAGCGCAATGTGCAGCAACTGCAGGCCGATGGCATCGCGATACTC
>PHCM01000224.1 GCA_002842255.1 Betaproteobacteria bacterium HGW-Betaproteobacteria-2
GGAATCAATATCGTCAACTGGCTGGCTGGCGATGATGACCTGATCACCATCCTGCCGAAGCCGCTGAAGGATGTGAACGTGGTGATTCCGAGTGATCCATGGAACAAGTTCCTGACCATGCTGATCTTTTTCGGATTCCGTCTGGTGCTGCCAATCGTGTTGTTGGTGGCAGGTGTATTAATCTGGTGGAAACGTCGTAAAGCATGATCAAACGCTGGCTGGTAAATCTCGGGCTGCTGTTGCTGATAGCAGGTATCGTTACATTTCTTTATCTGCGTCCGCAGCCGGAAGTAGGCGGACCGACTGTCCATGAAATATCGGACTTGAAGTTGGGTGATTTCTCCCGCTTGAGTATCGAATTTCCCGCCAGGGCGCCGGTGACATTCGAGAAGATCGACGGCTACTGGCATCTGACGCAACCGTATAGTGCACGTGCAGATCAGCCATCGGTGCAGCGTATTCTGTCCATCGTGGCAGCCGCCAGTACCGAGAAGTTCTCGGCTGAGAACCTTGAAAAGTACGGTCTTGATCAGCCCAAGCTGAAACTCAGGCTGGATGATCACGAGTTTCTGTTCGGCACTTATAACCCGGTGAGCAGCGACCAGTATGTTGCCTATCAGGATGCGGTCTATCTGCTGAACCCCATCTATAGCGAGTCCGCAGGTACGCAAGTGGTGGAAATGATAGACAAGAAGCCATTGAAGCCCACAGAAAAGATCGCCGGTTTCGATTTTTCATGGCTGGAGCAGTGGGAAGATATACGCCTGAATGTGGATCTGCAGGACGGCAAGTGGAAGGTGTCAGCCGAGAATGCCAAACCGGTTCAGGACGAGATGAACGAGTGGCTGGAAATTACCTGGAAGCAATCGTCAGCCAAGTCGGTCGAGCCCTACAAACCCGATTATAAAACCACTTACCCTTCATTCGAGGTCAAGTTGGAAGGTGGCGGCAAGGTGCATTTCGACAAAATCCAGGAGTCGCCAGAGCTGTTGTTGGGCCGTCCGGATGAGGGGCTGATCTATCACTTTGCGCCTGATCTCGGCTTTGCCATGCTCAATCCGCCGGTGCATATTCCCAAGGAAGAATAATCCGGCATTATGCCTGAACTGCCAGAAGTAGAAACGACGCGGCGGGGCCTGCTCCCGCTGCTCGGGCAGACGGTCAGTCAGGTCGTCATCAGAAATTCCTCTCTGCGTTGGCCGATTCCGGCGCATCTCACTGAAACCCTGAAGCATCAGACGCTGCTCGAACTGAGCCGCCGTGGCAAATACATACTGGCGCGTTTTGAAGCGGGTACCTTGCTTCTGCATCTCGGCATGTCCGGCCGTATCTGTTTGCTGGAACAGGACGAGCCTCCACAGAAGCATGATCATTTCGACCTGCATTTCACTGACGGCCATGTTTTGCGCCTGCGCGACCCGCGTCGTTTTGGTGCGGTCTTGTGGGCAGGTCAGGCACCGGAGGAGCATGTGCTGCTCAAGGTGCTGGGTCCTGAACCGCTGGATGAAAGCTTTCACCGCGACTGGCTGTATCAGCAATTGCGCAGCAAGACCGCGCCGATCAAGAACGTCATCATGGATAGTCATCTGGTTGTAGGCGTAGGTAACATCTATGCCAGTGAATCACTGTTTCGGGCCGCTATCGATCCGCGCACTGCGGCGAACAAAGTCAGCAGAAAACGCTGTGGCAAACTGGTCGATGAGATCAAGGCTACTTTGCAGGATGCCCTGCGAGCGGGTGGTAGCAGTTTGCGCGATTTCTTTGGTGCAGACGGCAATCCGGGCTATTTTCAGCAGGAGTATTTTGTCTACGGCCGCGCAGACGCTCCGTGCAAGGTCTGCGGATTGCCGATCCAGTCGATTCGGCTGGGGCAGCGCTCAACCTTCTTCTGTCGGCGCTGCCAGCGCTGAGTATTATCTCTTTTTAAGCCAATTCAGGGTCGGTAACAGCGAGCCGGCCACCATGCCGATGATGCTCATGATGAAGCCTGCAAATTGCGGCGGGATGTCACCTTCCGGTGCCAGAATCTCCAGCGGTATCCAGGTTGCGAGACCCAGCAGGATGGCAAAGACGGCACCCTGGCCGTTGGCGCGTTTCCAGTAAATGCCGGCGACCAGGGGTGTGAAGGCCATGACCAGCGTCACCTTGTAGGCATTCTCGACCATGTGATGGATGCCGGTCTCCCTGCCGACCGCCCACAGGGCATAAGCCGTTACGCCGATGGCAAACAGCACGACGACAATACGCATCATGCGCAGGAAATGGGCGTCGCTCATGCGGCCGAACATGCCTTTCAGGATGTTCTCGGAAATGGTGACAGAGGGCGCCAGCAAGGTGCCGGAAGCGGTACTCATGATGACCGAGAGCAGTGCGCCATAGAACACGACCTGCGCATACATGGGCAGGTGGTCGATGACAAGGTTCGGCAGGATATGCTCGGCATTGCCGCTGCTGAGCAGCGCCGCGACTTTCTGCGGATCAATCAGCGTGGCCGAGTAGGCGAGAAACAGGGGGATGGCGGCAAACAGAAAGTAGGCGATGCCGCCGCCAATCGAGCCCCAAGCCGCGATGTTTTCATTCTTGGAGGCATTGGCGCGCTGGAACACGTCCTGCTGCGGAATGGAGCCGAAGCCCATGGTCAGCAGGCCGGTAATAAAGGCGAGCATGGCGATGCTGTTCAGCTCCGGCCAGAAGTCGAATTTGCCGGCTTCATGGGCATGGCTGATGACCGGGGCGATGCCGCCGGTCATGTCCGATACCAGCCAGGTGATCCAGAGCAGGCCGAGCACAATGACGATCATCTGCACGAAAGTGGTCAGCGC
>PHCM01000225.1 GCA_002842255.1 Betaproteobacteria bacterium HGW-Betaproteobacteria-2
CAGCCGGAGATGGAAAGTCTCTATTCGCATATCGCCAATACGCAGAGCATGGTGATCCTGAGCGATGCTGATGGCACTATCATCCATGCGTTGGGTGACCAAGATTTCATGAGCAAGGCCCAGCGCGTGGCTTTGCAACCCGGTGTTTCCTGGCGCGAGGATATTTCCGGCACCAATGCCATCGGTACGGCACTGATCGAGAAAAATCCCATATTCGTCATGGGTGGCGAACACTATTTTGAAGAGAACGCTTTCCTCAACTGTTCCGCTTCGCCGATTCTTGATCCTCATGGCAGTGTGATAGGTGTCCTGGATCTTTCCGGGGATCATCGCCAGCCACAAGAACATACGATGGCTTTAGTGCGTATGTCTGCCTTGATGATTGAGAACCGCCTGTTCAATGCCGGTTTTGCCACTGATATCACGATACGCTTCCACACGCGGCCGGAATTTATCGGCACCCTGTGGGAAGGTATTGCGGTGTTCTCGCCGGACGGCAAGCTGCTTGCCATCAATCGTACCGGTGCCTTCCAGCTTGGACTGGACGAGCAGAAGATAAGCGGTATCGAGTTCGACAGCCTGTTCGAGGCTAGTCTGGTCAGATTCCTTGATGTGGCCAGAAGATCGCTTTCGAGCAAATCCATGCTGGTGCTGAAAAATGGTCTGCGTTTGCATGCCAAGGCCGATCCGGGCATGCATACCCTGGCGACAGCGATTTCGATGCCAAGCAATGGACAGGACAGATATCAGCCGACGGTGGATCAACTGCAAGCGGCGGAAACGCCACTCGACCGGCTGGATACCGGCGACAGCATGCTGCGCAAGACGCTGGTGCGGGCACGCAAGGCGCTCGGGCATGATATTCCGGTGTTGATCGAGGGCGAGACCGGCACAGGCAAGGAGTTGCTGGCCAAGGCGATTCATGAGTCGGGCCAGCGTAAGCAGGGCGCCTTCGTCGCCATCAACTGTGCATCCATACCGGAGGGCTTGATCGAATCGGAACTGTTCGGCCATGAAGAAGGCGCTTTTACCGGCGCGCGTCGTCGCGGTGCGGTCGGCCGTATCCAGCAGGCGCATGGTGGTACGCTGTTCCTCGATGAAGTGGGCGAGATGCCACTGGCCTTGCAGGCGCGACTGTTGCGCGTGATCCAGGAGCGCGAGATCGTGCCTTTGGGCAGCAACAAGCGCATTGAGGTCGATATTTCCATTATCGCGGCAACAAACCAGCGTCTGCGCACACGTGTGCAGCAGGGTGAGTTTCGGGAAGACCTTTATTATCGACTCAACGGGTTACGCCTGACCTTGCCGCCATTGCGCGAGAGGAGTGATTTGCAGGCGCTGATTCAACGCATCCTGGAAGAAAATCTGGGCAGAACTGACATCGTCATTCAGCCCGAAGTGCTGAACCTGCTACAACGTCATCCCTGGCGCGGCAACGTGCGGCAGTTGTTCAACGTCTTGCGCTCGGCGCTGGTTTTTATGGAAGACCATGAGCTTGGTATCCAGCATCTGCCTGAAGATTTCTTTGAAGAACTGGATGATGGTAGTCCTGTGCCGCAGATTGCAGCCGCGGAGTTGGCGGAAGCCAGTTTATCTGAGACCGAAGCCGCACTGATCCGGCAGGCGCTGGCTGCACATCAGGGCAATATGACGGCGGCCGCTCGTCAGCTCGGTATCAGCCGGGCAACGATTTACCGCAAATCCAAGCGTTTGAATCTTGTTTAGTTAATGGGCAACTGGTTGGGTTCAAGCCAGTGTGGCCTGATGTTCCCTGACGGCTTCAGTGACCATTGCGTGTAATCCGCTACCCTGTTTTTCCAGCACGTGGGTGACCAGTTGCTGCCGCATTTTCAGGGCCCAGAAATTTTTGATATGGGCAGCGATGCTTTTTTTGGCGAGTTCGACATCCGGATAGGATTCGAAGAAATCGCCAATCTGGTTGGCCATGACAATAAGACGTTCGATATTCATTTCACTTCCTTGTGCAGTATTCTTTCTGGGCAGCTGTATATGACATGCTGGCTTTGCCGCGCAAAGCCGACCAGCGTAATGCCGCAGTTCTGTGCAATCTTGATGGCGAGGCCGGTGGGTGCGGACATGGCGACCAGGATGGGGATGCCTGCGCTGGCGACCTTTTGTACCATCTCGTAACTGGCGCGGCTGGTGGTCAACACGAAGCCGGCTGAATGTTTGCCGGTGCTTGCCCTAACCTTGGCTCTGGCGCCTATCAGCTTGTCCAGCGCATTGTGTCGCCCGACATCTTCGCGCAGGATTTCAATCTCACCCGCAGGATTCACCCAGGCACTGGCATGGGTGCCGCCGGTCAGTGCCTGCAATTGCTGTTGTTTGCTGATGGCCTTGTAGGCTTTCTCAATCGAGGATGAAGGGATGCGCTCGGCCATCCGTACCACGTTCATCGGAGCGCGCATGACCTGATCGAGGCTTTCGGCCCCGCATAAACCACAACCGGTTTTGCCCGCCATGCTCCGGCGTCTTTGCTTCAGGTTCTGGAACTGCTCAGTAGCCAATTCGATATGCAATTCCATACCCTTGGCGTGATGCAGAATCTCGATACCGTAAATCTCGGACGGCTGGTTAATGATGCCCTCTGTGAGGGAAAACCCCAGTGCAAAATCTTCCAGGTCCTGCGGTGTCGCCAGCATCACCGCATGGGAGATGCCGTTATAGACCAGCGCCACCGGCACTTCTTCGGCAACGTTATCCTCAAACGCATGGGCGTGCCCATCTTCCCATTTGAGTACCGGATAATGGGAGGATGTCGCTTCAGTCATGGTGACATCGGCCGGTGCTTTC
>PHCM01000226.1 GCA_002842255.1 Betaproteobacteria bacterium HGW-Betaproteobacteria-2
CAGCTCCGGATCCAGATCATCATAAACACCGACCATGCCGGCATTGACGATACCCATGGTCATGCCGGCCTTGATCGCGTGGTAGAGGAACACGGTATGGATCGCCTCGCGTGCCGGGTCATTGCCGCGGAAGCTGAAACTCACATTGGAAACGCCGCCGGAAATCCTGGCATATGGCAGGGTTTCCTTGATCCAGCGGGGGGCATTGATAAAATCGACCGCGTAATTGTTGTGCTCTTCGATGCCGGTAGCGATGGCAAAGATATTCGGGTCGAAGATGATGTCTTCCGGCGGAAAATCGAGCTCCTGCACCAGCAGATCGTAAGCCCGCTTGCAGATCTCGGTCTTGCGCTCGAACGTATCCGCCTGCCCCTTTTCATCGAAAGCCATGACGATGACAGCGGCACCATACCGACGGCAGAGCTTGGCCTGACGCAGGAACTCCGCCTCGCCTTCCTTCATGGAAATGGAATTGACGATGGACTTGCCCTGCACACACTTGAGCCCGGCTTCGATCACTTCCCACTTGGACGAGTCAATCATGATCGGCACCCGGGCAATGTCCGGTTCGGAGGCGACCAGGTTGAGGAAATGCGTCATGGCCTTGACCGCATCCAGCATGCCCTCATCCATGTTGATGTCGATCACCTGTGCGCCGTTCTCCACCTGCTGACGCGCCACATGCAAGGCTTCCTCGAACTGCTCGTTGAGGATCATGCGGGCGAAGGCCTTGGAACCGGTGACATTGGTACGCTCGCCCACATTCACGAACAACGAATCTTCGTCGATGATGAAAGGTTCCAGGCCGGACAAACGGGTTGCCGGAGCAATCGCCGGCACCTTGCGCGGTGCAAGACCCTGCAACTGCTCGGCGATGGCCTTGATGTGCGGCGGTGTCGTGCCGCAACAGCCACCGGCAATATTGACGAAACCACTCTCGGCGAATTCTTTCACCAGCGATGAAGTGACGTCCGGCGTCTCGTCGAAACCGGTATCACTCATGGGATTCGGCAGGCCGGCATTGGGATAGATACAGACAAAGGTATCGGCGATCTTTGACAACTCCTCGGCATAAGGCCGCATGAGGGCAGCACCCAGCGCGCAATTGAGGCCAATGGTCAATGGCCGCGCATGACGCACCGAATGCCAGAAAGCCGCCACGGTCTGGCCGGACAGGATGCGGCCGGAGGCATCGGTGACGGTGCCGGAAATCATGATCCGCAGGCGCTTGCCGGTTTCCTCAAAGAAAGCATCGATGGCAAACAACGCCGCCTTGCAGTTGAGTGTATCGAATACCGTCTCGACCATAAAGATATCGGCACCGCCTTCTGCCAGCCCGCGCGCCTGCTCCAGATAGGCAGCCACCAGCTGGTCGAAACTGACATTGCGTGCCGCAGGGTCGTTGACGTCGGGCGAGATCGATGCGGTCTTCGGCGTCGGGCCGAAAGCGCCGGCGACAAAGCGCGGCTTCTCCTGCGTGCTGTATTTGTCACAGGCCGCGCGCGCCAGTCTGGCTGCCTCGACATTCATCTCATGGACCAGATGCGCCATGTAATAATCGTCCTGCGCGACCGAGGTCGCACCGAAGGTATTGGTCTCGATGATATCGGCACCAGCTGCCAGATACTGCTCGTGGATTTCCTGAATAACCTGCGGTTGCGTCAGCGACAGCAGTTCATTATTACCCTTGAGGAACAATTCGCGTTCACCGGCTGGCGCCTGAAAATCGGCAAAACGCTGGCCTCGATAATCCGCTTCCGTCAGCTTGTACTGCTGGATCATGGTACCCATCGCGCCATCCAGAATCATGATGCGTTGCGACAAAATCTCACGCAGCTGAACTTCAATTTCGGACATAGGTAGACTGGAATTGGATTGCGGATTCATTCAGATATTCTCAAGATGCAGCAAGGCCTGCGTAACATGTGAATTATAAAGCAGAAAGGCCGGCCTTGCCCGCCCGAACCTTGACCGGGAGGCTAAATTGGCTTGCGGCAGCCCGATCAGGCGAGGGAAACGCCGACCAGCGCACCAATCAGATAAGTCAGCCCGCCAGCGGCCGCACCGATCAGCAACATGCGCATGCCGCCATACCAGGGGCTCCTGCCGCTGAACAGGGAAAGTACGGCACCAACACTGAACAGGGCGGCAGCGGTAAGCAGGATAGTCACCAGCAATGCGTTCGGACCGTGCCCGAGAATATAGGGCAACAAAGGGATAAGACCGCCCAGCATAAAAGACAGGAAAGATGAAATGGCAGCCACCCAGGGAGAGCCAAGCTCCTCCGGATTCAGCCCCAGCTCTTCCCGCGTCAGGGTATCCAGCCCCAGCTCCGGGTCGGCGATCATACGGCCAGCCAGCGCCTTTGCCTCTTCCGCCTGCATGCCGCGCGCCATGTAAATCAGCGTCAACTCGTGCGCTTCCTCTTCCGGATATTGCGCCAGCTCCTCGCGCTCCAGATGGATCTGATGCTCGAACATCTCACGTTGCGAGCGCATGGAAACATATTCACCGGCAGCCATGGAGAAAGCTCCGGCCATCAGGCCGGCGACCCCTGTCAGCAGGATGATCTGCTGATCCGTAGCGGCGCCAGCCACACCCAGCACCAGGCAGGCCACAGAGACCAGGCCATCATTCACGCCAAACACGGCAGCACGCAGACCGCCGCTATTGCTGACACCTTGATGACTGGCACCGACCTCCTCGACATTGACGGGAAGCGGATGATAGCCGGGGCTGCGCTTGCAGGAATATACGGAAAGCCCGCGTATCTTGGTGGCCGCCAGTATGGGTTTGATACGGCA
>PHCM01000227.1 GCA_002842255.1 Betaproteobacteria bacterium HGW-Betaproteobacteria-2
ATATACGTCATGGAGACGATACACATCATTGCACCATTCATCAACGCAAATGGCGACGACTGGTGCGCAATCGACATGTATCTACGACTTCACGACGATTCGCAGGTTTTTCTGTGGTGTGAGCAAACGCCGCACGCAGACCTTGCGGCTTATCCAATCAGAAACATCAAGGCCTATCAGGGAGAAGCGCCGAGTGGCGGAACACTCTATATATATGGCTCAGCCACAACAATCGGCCGATGGTATGACCAAATAAAATTCAAGCGCATCGTGCTCATGCATAACCGGTTTGATCAAGATGCGTTCTACCGCAGCATGCATCGACTTGTCCTGGATGGGAAACGCAGAGTCGAAATCAACTACGTCTCGAAAATGGTCAGGGATACGATAGGCCTGCCGGGAGAGATTTATTATCCCCAGCCACACCCTGCAAGATTCAAACCTGTAGCTCTGCAAGAAAGAAAAAGCAGCCAGCCCTTTACCGTCGGCCGCATCGGGGCAGACAGCATCGGCAAGCACCATTATCATGATATCGATATCTACCGCGAACTCGCGCAAAACGATATCCAAGTGAAAATTTTTGGTGGCACCTGTCTTGCTGCTTGGCTGGGCAATCAGGCGAATATTGAGTTACTGCCTGCAATTTCACATCACAAGGCCCCTGAGATACATGCAATGCTCGACTGTTTCTATTACCGAACTTCAGCCCATAACAAGGATGCATTCTCCATCGAAGTTGCTGAAGCCATTGCCAGTGAGTTGCCCATCGTCTGCTTCAACGATGGAGGCCATACGGAGATTGTCTCCGGCTACGAAAAAGGCTTCCTGTTCGAAACCAAACAGGAAGCCTTAGACCTGATCCTCGGACTCAGATCAACAAATACTAAAACGCACTAGAGTCCAATTTCATTGCCATACAGTACGGCACCAGCACCCTCATCTGCCTGAATACCATATGCATTGTAAACACCAGTGCCGGTTACTGTAGATGAGCCATAGTCAAAACCCACGCCGTTGATCGTGTAATTAATGATAGCAGTTTCAGCCTTGGCGCCTGACAATGCACCGGCACCATTAAATGTACAACCACCTCCACATATCGAACCTGTTGAGGTTCCGGAAATACTCAAATCACCAGCAGAGGTCAAACTCCCGGTACCATAAAATGACTCAGTATCAGTTGTTCCAAAACAGCTGTTCTTCGCCGAAATATCGAATGAGTTAGTAACTGTATAATCGCCGAAATAGACATCGAGGTAACCGTATTCGAATTTACCCTCATTCAAACCAGCGATGGCAGAACTCTTGTCAAAATCCAATATGTAGTAGCCGAGCGCATTCTGGGCACTATATTCAGCAATCACCTCCGCCAATGTCGGAGGTGCTACAAGAGAGTCGCCCAATCCTGTCGACCTACCTTCATCGTCGTATTGCTCGTTCACGGCAAAGATAGTGTTATTTTCGCGTTCCTGCTCTGATTCATTCTTACCCGTTTCAGGATTGCCTCCATCAGGCCCCTTGGCCTGTACACCCGATTCCTCTTCACTATATTGCGGCTTCTTGCCTTCTTCAGCCTCTGCGCTCTGCCCCTTGAACAGAATCAGATCACCGAATTCGTTCTCAATATAAATTGAACCGCCTATGACCCGCATCCGCAGTTTTTGACCGCGGTGCTCAGCCAGGAATTCGGACCCGCGGATGCCGATGGTCGCCACCGGGGTCGCCACGCGGTAGGCGGGACGATTGTTGCGGCCAACGATACCAGTGATTGCGCGCAGACCGCCTTCCACCAAGCGGAAAAATCCGCGCTCGCTGCCATCCTGCTTGCCATCGTAATTGTAGTTTTCCACCACAAACTCGGTGTTGGGCTGCAAGGACATATATCCACCATCCGTGAACCTGACCTGCACACGTCCATCAGCAGTCTTGATGGTGTCACCTGAATTGATCTCGGCACCCTTGCCCAGCGTCCGTGCCGCGCCGTTGGCATTGATTGCCGTTACACCCCCGATAGCAAACTCGACACGTCCTGCGGCCGCAAAGGAAGTGACCGGGAACGCGGCAGAAATCGCCAGCGCAACCAGTGCCTGAGAGTTGAGTCTGAAGGATTTTTCGTTATTCATGATTGAGCTCCTCGTAACCTGCGCAAACGGCAACGGGCTACCAATTGAAATCTTTACGGAAATTAACTGACAACACTGTCCGATCAAAATCAAACAGCCCTATATTGGAATCATTGTCCAGATAACTGAGCTGCGGACGGATGGTCCAACCGGGCATGGGCAGATAACGCAGGCCAATGGCAAAGTCGAACTGATCATCCTTGCGTGTCTTCAGGAAAGCCGGATCCCGCTCATCATGCTCACGTAGTTCGTAACTGGCGTTGGCATAAGCCACCAATTTGTAATGCAGCACGGACTGAACTGCTACACGAGCCCCATAAATGTCGTGACTCAGAAAATCGAATGTCGAATCGTCAACATCCTCTTTGCCATAATAACCCGTGACAAAAACAACCGGCGCCTTGTCACCTGCGAAGGCATGCCCCCAACCAACGCCACCCAATGTCCTCTGGGCATCGCGCACTTTCGTATCGGGGTAATTCAGATCTGCGGTATTGGCATAAACCGTGAGTTGATTCTGGTCGTCGATTTGACGTTGCCACTGGAGCGCAACGCCGTGAGACTCTCTAAAACGATCACTGTCGACGTTAAAATTGTTGCGTTGCAATGCCACAGTATAAGTATCGATGAATTTCTTGTAAGTCAGACCGAGGCTGAAGTCGACATAGCTCGGATCGA
>PHCM01000228.1 GCA_002842255.1 Betaproteobacteria bacterium HGW-Betaproteobacteria-2
AGACAATGGCTTCATTGCATCCGCGTCATCCTTGATTTTCATCTTGCCGATCAGTTTCTCAAGGCTGCTCTGCAGTTGTGCCAGATCCTCTATTGATAAACGGTCTATGGCTTCGGTGAGAACGCCGCGCGGCGAATCGGGCGCCATTTTGACGATTTCCCGGCCGGCCTCGGTCAGGTAGAGTCGGACTACACGCTGGTCCTGATCTTCACGCTTCTTGCTGATCAGGGATTTTCTTGTGGTTTTCTCAACCAGGTTGCTGGTTGTGGATGGATGGATGGCCAGCTTGCCGGCCAGCTCGGATACTTTCAGCCCCGGCGTCTTGTACAGCTCCCACAAGACCCACAATTGCGAGCTGCTGATGCCGCATTGTTCCTCGACCTGTTTGAAGTGCTTCTTGACCGAATTGAAGATGATGCGGAAATCCTTCAGCGTGGAGGAGGCCAATTGTTCATGAGCGGTCTCCGGAGGCTGTGGCGCATGTTCGATTGAAGCATTCATGGGAAAAGATTATGCCATTAAAAATACATTGATACAAATATAGTTTGCGCAAATGTATTTTTGTGCTGTGTTGCAGGAGTGGTTCTGCGGAAGCGGAAATGAGATAAAAACCATTAGCTACAGAGGACACAGAGTTCACAGAGAAAACCAAAAAACTGGAGTTGCCCTGTTGGTGCTTAATCTGGGAATTGTAGGTAATGCTTTTACTCTGTGGACTCTGTGATCTCTGTGGCTAAAATTAACGCTTTTGCGCGTGCTTCAATACTGGTAAAGCAGTTCTTTTGAAATACTGCCATAACCGGCCTGGGTCAGCAGCGCTCGTTCTATGTAGCGGCTGACCTGGCTTCTGAAGGCTGGCACGATATCCGCTTCGTGAAAGACATGCGGAAACTTGCCGGCCAGCCAGGCGTAGAGGCTGATGTCCTGACTCAGTGCTTCGGCTTCTTCCAGATGCTTGGGACTGCTCGATCTGAGCCAGTCCAGTTCCGGTGGCAGACTTCTGGCCTTGCCGCTGCAGACGCTTTGCACGCAGGCGAGGAAATAATCGCTTTCGTGGGGTTTCTCCAGCGAGACGGGAGCGCAGGACAGGATGAATTTCTCGCGCAGCGACAGATCAGGTGCAATCTGATCTATCCACAGACCAAGCTGGATATGGGCGGACATGTCGGCCGTCTGGAACAGGCGGACCCGTTCCGCAAAGAACGATAGCAGCTCACCCAGCTTATTCGTATGCAGCATGCCTGAAAGTACCTCGACATGGCCGAAGAACGGCGAGATCGGCAATCGCTGCAGGTCGGAGATGTCGGAAGCATAGAGCGCGTGTTCCAGATGCAGCAGTTCATCCTGCTCGAAGGCGCTGACGAAGCCGGTCGGGTAGAGGCCGAAACGTCCGGCACGACCGGCGATCTGTCTGGCTTCGGTCGGATTGAGCCGGCGGTTGGCAACGCCGTCGAATTTTTCCCCGGTGGAAAATATCACGCGGCGAATCGGCAGATTGAGGCCCATGCCGATGGCATCGGTCGCTACCAGAATATCCGCCTCGCCGCTATTGAAGCGTCTGGCTTCGGTGCGGCGCACTTCCGGCAACAATGCACCGTAGATGGTAGCGACGCCGAAGCCCCATTGGCGGATACGTGCCGCCAGTGTCAGTACGTCCTTGCGGGTGAAGGCGATGACGGCATCGCCTTTTTGCAGCTTGCCTTTCAGGCGCCAGCGGTTGTAACGGTCGCCGCATAGCGCCAGTTCTTCCAGCACCAGAGGCGTCTTGCGCTCCAGGTGGCTGATGTCATAAGGCTCTTGCAGGGCGTCGAGCAGGCGGGTGCAGGCGTCCATGACGGCATGCGAGCCGCACAGGTAGACTTCCCGCGCCGGGGCGCCGACGATGGCGGCGGTCCACGCATGACCGCGATGCTCATCCTGTAGCATCTGGATCTCGTCGATGACGGCCACTTCAACTTCCTGATGCGGGTTCATCATCTCGACGGTGGACGCGGTATGTCTGGCACCGGCTACCATGACGCGTTCTTCGCCGGTCACCAGATTGCATGGCACCCCGGTCTCCATCAGACGGTCACGGATCTCCATTGCCAGCAATCGCAACGGTGCCAGATAGATCCCCGAATCTGCCTGTTGCAGAGCCATCAGCGCATCATAAGTCTTGCCGGAGTTGGTCGGCCCGATCTTGAAATGGATGCTGCGCTGCAGACTGCGGGCCAGCGCGTAAGTGGCGGGGAAGTGTTCCAGTGCGAGGGCATCGGTCGCCCGTTGAGACAGATTGTTTGCCGATGAAACCATTACGGCAGGATATCTGACAAAGCATGCGTAGTTAAAGCGTAAATCGATAACAACAGGAGCATGGTATGGAGAATAATGAGCTTGTGAGCAGGCAGTTGGGTGAAATCAAATCCGAACTGGTTAAAATCGGTAAAAGTCTGATGCTGGTTTATGGCATAGTGGCTATATTCGCATGTCTGTATTTTGGATTGATGATTTATTTGCTGTTCTTTCGCTAGCAGGTACGTTCGCAGGCAGGCGACAGCAGGTAGGACAATTATAGATTCAGGTTTTCATTTTCAGGTTTATATGAGGGAACTATGTCACAAGCTACAGTATTGATCACCGGAGCCAATCGCGGTCTCGGTCTGGAATTCGTCAAACAGTACGCTGAGGCGGGCTGGCAGATCATTGCCTGTTGCCGCTGGCCGGAGGAGGCCAAGGAACTGCAGGCGCTGGCCGAGCGGTCGGCTGATCAGGTGGAGATTCATCAA
>PHCM01000229.1 GCA_002842255.1 Betaproteobacteria bacterium HGW-Betaproteobacteria-2
TGCCGGCCGGGTTGATTTCGGCACCATTTACAACACTTCGCACAACTTCTATGTCAGCGGATCCTACACCAACCTGTTTACCGCCAAGTTCAAGAAGGATGGTGAAGATGATGAGAGCGGTATCTACAGCGGCGATCGTCTGCCCTATGCGCCTCGTCATCTGGCCTCGATCAACTTCGGTTATGAAAACGCGTCTGGTTTCCATGCCCGCATTGGTTGGGATTATGTGAGCCGTCAGGAAGCGGATGCCTTTACTCGCGCGATTGAGGCGGCAGAGGCCATTCAGTATTCCGGCCTGGTCGGGGATATTCCTTCCTACACCTTGTTCAATGCTTCGGCCAGCTACAAGCCGCAAGGCACCAAAGCAACGATATTCCTCAGCGGTACCAACCTGGCTGACAAGGAGTATTTGGCCAGCCGTGTAGATGGCATGGTGGCCGGCCGTGAACGTCAGGTATTTGGCGGTGTTCGCTACGACTTTTAAATAATAACCAGCCTCATCTCCGGGTGCGAGGGAAGTATCCAAATACTTCCCACTCACAGCGAGCCATAGTCTCCCCAGATATGGCTCGCTTTTTTATTGGTTTGATAATTTTGTTTTGGTTATAAACAGCCAGTATTTGGTTGTTTGTAACCATGATCTGGTTGTATACAGCCACCAAAAAATACTTATTCAAGAATTAATAGTAATAAAAACAATTGCTTGAGATTTATATTATATTTGGTATGGATATTGCCTCTGATGGGTGATGCTTGAATTAGTATCGCTTTCTTTAGTCGAGGAGTTGTGAATGAAAAAATATCCCATACCAAAAGCAACTGCAGTTGCTGTGATGCTGGCGTTTGCCGGCACATCCGGTTTTGTTGTGGCGGCAGACGAGACTGTCGTTACCGATACCATTGCTGTTAAAGGCATTTTACCGTCCAACCTGGAAGCGGTTCCCGGTTCCTTTAGCGTTGTTGATGAAGAGGAATTGCAAGTAAAGCAGCCATTTTCTGTGCAAGAGGCACTGAAAAACGTCCCTGGCATCCACATTGTGGGTGAAAACAGCTTTGGCTTGGGGGTGAATATCGGTGTTCGTGGTCTGGATCCGCGCAGAACTTCCCGCACCCTGCTGATGGAAGATGGCATGCCATTGTTCCTGGCACCTTATGCCGACCCCTCAGCTCACTACACCACACCGCTGGAAAGAGTACAGCGCATTGAAGTGGTCAAGGGTTCCGGTCAGGTGTTGTATGGTCCACAGACCATAGGCGGCATGATCAACTTTGTATCGAAGCCGGTACCAACCGATGGTTTTGCCGGTAGCGTCACTGCCAAGGCTGGTAACAATGATTACGTCGGTGGCCATGTCAACATCGGCTACGGCAACGAACGCGGCGGTATCATGATTGATGCCCTGCAAAACAAGGGTGACGGTATCCGTGACAATCATGATTTCGATATGCGTGAATTGACGGTCAAGGGACAACTGAATTTGACCGATCGTCAAACCCTGATCGCCAAGGTCGGCTATTACGAAGAAGACTCCCACGTATCTGAAACAGGGCTGGGTGCAGTCGAATATGCTGAAGACAAATATCAGGCGCCAACCGGCAAGAATGACCAGTTCGAGTATGAGCGTAAATCAGTTCAACTGCAGCATATCTTCGAGATTGATGAACGCATGAAGCTTTCCACACAAGCGTACTACGTGGATTCCTTCCGTACATCTTTCCGTCAGATTAATGACCCCGGATCATTGGGAGGGCGTTCCGAGATGGATCGTTGTGATGGTGTGGTTGCGACAGAAGCACTCGCTGAGCAGTGTGGCGGCCGACATCGTCCTCGCAGTTATCACTACTATGGCTTTGAACCACGTCTGGATTTCAGTCACAACCTGTTCGGCATTGAGAATGATGCCGTGATCGGTTTCCGCTATCACGAGGAAAATAGCAAGCGCAGACAGTTCCGTGATGGTGACCCAAGAGCGCAAAGCCTGAATTGGGCCAAGGCTTTTGGTACCTTCAGAGAAGATCTGAGAATCGAGGTTGAGGCCAAATCCTACTATGCGCAGAATACTTTCTATGTAGGCGACTGGTCCCTGACTCCTGGTTTGCGAGTCGAAGACTACAAGAAGAAGATTAATGTGCTGCAGGCGGAAGGCGATCCGCAAGGTTTCAAGGACACCAATAGTCAGACAGTCTGGTTGCCTGGCTTCGGCGTGACCTGGAATGGCATTGCAAACACCACGTTCTTTGCCGGTGTTCACAAGGGTTTTGCACCTCCACGTCCTGACCGCGATATCAACTTTGACGATCTTACAGGTCAGGATGCGATCAGCAGAACTGATGCGGAAGAGAGCATCAACACTGAATTCGGTGTTCGCTCGAATTACTTCAATGGCATAGGCCTGGAAGCAACATTATTCAATGTTGATTTTGATGAGATCGTCATTCAGACCAGAGCAGGCCGATTCGAGAATAGAGGCGAATCAAAGATGACCGGCCTGGAACTGGCAGGTAGAGTCGATTTCGGCAAGATCTACAATACACCGCATAATTTCTATGTGCTGGGTTCTTATACCAACTTGTTTACAGCCAAGTTTGAGAAAGACACCGACGCAACCGAGAGCGGCAACCGCTTGCCTTATGCGCCACGCGATATTGCTTCCTTGAGTTTCGGTTACCAGCATCCTGTGGGTATCGATGCACGTATTGGCGTT
>PHCM01000230.1 GCA_002842255.1 Betaproteobacteria bacterium HGW-Betaproteobacteria-2
GCTGCGTCGTTACGTATTGATCGCAACTGTTGCGGTTCTGCCTGCCTGCTCGTCCGTGAGCACCTCGATCCAGATCGGTGATCAGGTCAGCAGTCAGTGGCCGAGTTACGGACGCGATTACACGAATCAGCGTTTTTCGCCCGCAACGCAGATCAATCGCGACAATGTGCAGAATCTGGCCCTCGCCTGGCAATACGACAGTGGGGTCAAGAAGACCTTTCAGGCAACGCCTATCGTCAGCGATGGGGTGATGTATCTCTCCCTGCCGTTCAACGATGTAGTGGCGCTGGATGCCAGGACAGGAAAGCAGCTCTGGCGCTATGAACATCAGCGCCGTGCTGATTGGAAGCTGTGTTGCGGGCCCGCAAACCGCGGCGTGGCGGTCAGTGATGGCAAGGTGTTCATGGGCACGGTCGATGCCCGTTTGCTGGCGCTGGATGCCAAAAGCGGCAAACTCTTGTGGGATATCAACGTGGTCGAGTCCAATGTCGAGACCGAGACCCAGGACGAACTGAGCAGTAGCGACCCCAACAGCACGGCCAAAGTGACCGGCGGTACCGGCATCGGCATGGCGATGGCGCCGGTGGTGTACAAGGGCAAGGTCATGATCGGCGTCACCGGGGTCGGCTATGGCCTGCATATCGACAATCCGAGTAGCGATGCGCCGCTGGGTGCTGTGATAGGCGTGACCGGGCTCTATGGCCGGCCGGGCTTTCTTGCTGCCTACGATATCAATAACGGCAAAAAGGTCTGGCAGTTTGACAGCATCCCCGAAAAGGGATGGGAAGGCATCTTTGCCGAGACGACCTCCGATGGCGTATCGCTGAATCGTGACATCGCGGCAGAAAAGGCTGCCCTGTCCAAATATCCGGATGCTGCACGTTATGGCGGCGGCTCGGTCTGGAGCACCCCCGCCATCGATGCCGAGCTGAACCTGCTGTATTTCGGCACCGGCAATCCTTCCCCGCAGATGAATGACATTTCACGGCCGGGCGATAATCTCTACACGGTATCCCTGGTCGCGCTCGATGTGGATAGCGGCAAGTTGCGCTGGTATTACCAGCAGGTCCCGCATGATTTGTGGGGTTACGACGTTGCCAGCCCGCCAGCGCTATTCGATGTGACGGTCGGCGGCAAAAGGGTGGCGGCAGTCGGACAGGCCAGCAAGACCGGCTGGTTCTATGTGCATGACCGCAAGACTGGCGAGCTGATATTGAAGTCCGAGCCATTCGTGCCGCAGGAAAACCTCTTTGCCAAACCCACTTTTGCGGGCACCCGCATTTTCCCCGGCATTCTCGGTGGTTCCAACTGGTCACCGATCGCCGTCGATCAAGCTGGTCAGCAGGCTTTTGTTGCCGGTATCCATGCGCCAATCCGCTATACGCTGCATGAAACGCCGGCAAAGGATGGTGTGCCCGCCATTCGCTACACGGCTTCGGAGCCGACCGACGATCAACGCTGGGGGCTGTTGAGCGCCATCAGCCTGTCTGACGGCAAGATACGCTGGCAACAGAAGACTGAGCAACCGTTGCTCGGTGGTGTGCTGGCGACAGCGGGCGGCCTTGTATTTACCGGCGAGGGCAATGGCCATTTCAACGCTTACGACGCCGATAACGGCAAGCTGCTGTGGCAGGCTACTGCCGATGCCGGCGTCAATGCACCGCCAATCAGTTACGAGCTTGATGGCAAGCAGTACGTTGCAGTCGCTGCAGGCGGCAACGCCATCTTCGGCTACAAACAGGGTGACAGCCTGCTGGTTTATGCACTGCCGATGAAATAACACGAAACGCTTCAAGCCCCGTATAGTCCAACGGCTGTACTCTATCTGTCGATAAGCTAAAATCAGCTGACGTCTGACAGTCCGAATACGTAGTCTTGTCTCTCAAACCTCCGGTAGCACCGGAGGTCTTTCTATTGCCGAGAAGCCTGAAAATGAAAAAACCAAGCCTGATCTCCGTGTTTTTACTGACAATGACCTTGTCCTTCGGTAGTCGTGCTGCCGAAGAGTGGCTGGTCATCAGTCACACCACCGTCATCAACTCGGGGCAGGAGATGACATTGGAAGTCATCAAGCCTGAGCAGGCCGCCTGGCCGCAAGCGCTGAAGTTGCAGCTGAGCGGTTCAGGTGTCACGGAAGAGCTTGAATTGGTCAGTGAAAACGGGCAGCCAACAACTGCAAATCGTCGCAGCTTTGTACTGGTACCCGCCAGGAAATATGTGGGTGTGGTCAAGGCCAGTCTGCTTGATGTCGATTCCAACCAGTTCCTGCTGCTGGCCGGGGATGAGGCTGCAGGCCCTGTTGCGACGGTCGTCGAGTCCGATGTTGTACACGATGAATACGCGCTTACTGAAACTGAAGGGGCTGAATCCGGGGCCAGCACGTCACCCAGGATCGTCCTTGCCAAGCCGGGCGACGAGCCTGCACTTTCCGCCCATGAGCCGATGTATTTTGTTGTCGGTCATGATTCCGATCGCGGTGCCGATGCCAGATTCCAGATCAGCTTCAAATATCGTTTGTTCGATCCGGAAGGCATCATCGGCGGCTTCTCGCCCTTGCTGAGTAATCTTTATTTCACCTATACGCAGACCTCGCTGTGGGATCTTGGTGAGGATTCCAGCCCGTTCCGCGATACCAGCTATCGTCCGGGCCTGTTTTATCAATGGGCAGGTAGCGATAAACAGCCGTTGCCGACCGA
>PHCM01000231.1 GCA_002842255.1 Betaproteobacteria bacterium HGW-Betaproteobacteria-2
GTGCTTGAAGTGCAGATAGAACACTGGGCCATCATGACGGCACTGCAACGGGCGATGGTCAAGGTGGGGTATCTGTTGAACGATGATCGTTTGTTTCCGGGGAGTGCATCATGAAACGCTCACATTTGATGATGATCGCGGCAGCCATTGTGCTGCTGGTCATTCTTGCCGTTTACTGGTTCAAGCCACTCAACTCCGAGCATGACGCGCATGCACCAGTAAGTGTCGATGGAGTGGTGCAGGACGATAGCGGCAAAACGGTATTGTTCTGGTATGACCCCATGGCGCCGGGGCAAAAATTCGACAAGCCGGGGAAGTCACCCTTCATGGATATGATGCTGGTGCCGAAATATGCCGAAACCGAGGCGCAGGATGGCGGCGTCATGATTTCCTCGCAAACCACGCAGAATCTTGGTATCCGCCTGGCAAAGGTTGAGATGGCGAGTTTCACTGACAGGCTGAGCGCAGTGGGTCGTATCGAACCGGACGAGCGCCGTTTTTATAGCGTACAGCCGCGCATCGCGGGTTTCGTCGACAGGCTGCTGGTACGTGCCGTAGGCGACCCGGTAAGCAAGGGCCAGAAGATTGCCGAGATTTATGCCCCGGAACTTCTGGCTGCCCAGCATGAATACCTTGCCCTGCTTGATTACAAGGATGCCACTATTGCCGAAGGCTTGGCGCAGGCAGCGCAAGGCCGTCTCGGTTTGTTGGGCATGACGCGGGGCGAGATCGCTGCGATTACACGTAATCGGCAAGCGACGGAACGTTTTGGTGTCTATGCGCCTGCCTCAGGCGTCGTCACCGAGCTGAGTGTGCGTGAGGGGGCGCAATTGATGACTGGGGCTTCGTTGATACAGATTGCCGACCTGTCGACAGTCTGGCTTGTTGCCGAGGTGCCTGAGCGTGACATCATGCGTCTCAAGCCGGGCACAGCTGCCAAAGTCGAGCTGCAAAGTTTGCCGGGAGAAGTGTTTGCAGGCGAAGTGAATTACATTTATCCGACGCTGGACGAGGTGTCGCGCACTGCGCGCGTACGGGTGGAACTGGCCAATCGCAACGGTTTGTTGCGGCCCGGCATGTACGGCAATGTCAGGCTCGAAGGTGTGTCGCGGGATGCGATGTCTGTCCCCAGCGAGAGTGTCATCGCCACCGGCCTTCGCAAGGTCGTGATAGTCAAACAGGCGTCAGGCTTTTTGCCTGTAGCGGTAGAAACCGGGCAGGAGCACGATGGGCGCACGGAGATACTCACGGGTCTTGATGCCGGTCAAACCGTGGTGGCTTCCGGCCAGTTTCTCATTGATTCGGAGGCTTCGTTGTCCGGGGTGCTCGCCAGGCTTGCACAACAGCCAGAAGCCGTGACGGAGATGGGTGCGGAAGACGCGCATGCAGGTCATGACATGCGTGACATGCCAACCGAACAGCCCATGCCGGAAGGCACGGGCAAGGTCATCGAAGTAGATGTAAAGGCGGGCAAGGTGGTGCTGGCGCACGACCCGATCGCCGCGCTGGAATGGCCGTCGATGACGATGGGATTCCGTGTTTCCGACCCTCGGCAGCTTGATGGCATCACGGCTGGCGATCTGGTGCAGTTTTCCCTCAAGCTGGATAGCCAAAGCGGACAGTACGACATTGTCGACATCCGTCGGCAGGGAGGCGCACGATGATCGCGCAATTGATACGCTGGTCCAGTGCCAACCGGCTCATGGTGCTGCTGATTACGCTCATGGTGTCTGCCTGGGGCGTGTATTCCATGTTGAAGATGCCGCTGGACGCCATCCCGGATTTGTCCGATACGCAGGTCATCATTCGTACCCCGTGGCCGGGGCAGGCACCGCAGATCGTGGAGAATCAGCTGACCTATCCGCTGACTACTGCCATGCTGTCGGTGCCCGGAGTGAAGACGGTGCGCGGATATTCTTTCTTCGGTGATTCTTTCGTCTATATCCTGTTTGAGGATGGCATCGACCAGTACTGGGCGCGTTCACGGGTGCAGGAGTACCTGAGCCAAGTGTCCGGCGAATTGCCCCAGGGAGTTAACCCGGCGCTTGGGCCGGATGCGACCGGTGTGGGCTGGGTCTATGAGTACGCGCTGATTGACCGCACAGGCAAGCATGATTTGAGTGAGTTGCGCGCCTTGCAGGACTGGTTTCTCAAGTTCGAGCTGAAGACCATTCCCGGTGTGTCCGAGGTGGCGACGCTGGGCGGTTTTGTGCGGCAGTATCAAATACAGGTCGATCCGGACCGGTTGCGCTATTTCCGGCTGCCGTTGTCCGTCGTGGTGGAAGCCGTGCGCAATGCCAACCAGGAAACCGGTGGCGGCGTGGTCGAGTTGGCCGAGGCCGAATATATGGTGCGTGTCCACGGGTATCTGCAAACGCTGGAAGATTTTCGCAATATTCCTTTAGCAGTGAGTGCAGAAGGAACGCCGGTATTGTTATCGGATGTAGCGCGTATTCAACTGGGACCCGAGTTGCGGCGCGGCATCGCTGAGCTTAACGGGGAAGGGGAAGTGACAGGTGGAGTGATTGTCCTGCGTGCCGGGCAGAACGCGCTGGTGGCGATTGACGCGGTCAAGGCCAAGCTGGCTGAACTGAAAAAAAGCCTGCCGCCGGGCGTTGAAGTCGTGACGGTTTACGACCGTTCCAAGTTGATCAAGCGTGCCGTTGACAACCTCACACACAAGC
>PHCM01000232.1 GCA_002842255.1 Betaproteobacteria bacterium HGW-Betaproteobacteria-2
ATCGACCAGGACGACAACATCAAACTGACGTTCGGCGAACCTGCAAAAACTGCCAAGGAAACCGCAACAGCTGCCCACTAAACAACTGACTTAAGCCGCTTCTCAAAACCACAGCCTGGCTCAAACGACCTGATGGTCGTTTTGTTGCCAGGCTGTTTGTTTTTGCATGACACCATGGAAAACTGGCGGATGAACGGGAAAATGGCCACATCCGCCTGTGTCAGTTTATCTGACAACAAATAGTCGTGCTCGGCCAGCAAGGCTTCCAGCCTGGAAAGGAATTGCTCGCCCTGCTGGCGATAAACTTCTGCACTTTTCTCAGGAAAACGCGTTGCGTATTTGTACCGATCCAACGCCCGCTTGAAATCGCCGTCATTCTCGGCAATCAACTCCGGCAACAGGCTGTCACCCGTCAACCAGCCATCAGGATCATTCCGGGAAAGTGCCCAGGCCATGACATCCAGACTCTCATCAATCACCTTGCCATCCGGCAGCACAAGCACAGGCACCGTACCCTTGGGCGAGACTGCCAGCATGTGTCGGGGTTTATCACTCAGTACGATTTCACGAATCTCGACGGCGATACCCGCATAGCGCAAAGCCATGCGTGCCCGCATCGCATAAGGGCAACGACGGTAGGAATAGAGTATCGGCTGCGTCATTCTTAGGTTTTTTTGGTGCTGCAGATGTTGATGCCCATCCAGTTATAGATCGGACACCAGCGGGTGAGGCCGGTAAGAATATAGGCAAGCCCAAGCAGGCCCACCAAACGCCAGGGAGAATCTTCGATAAAGAGTATGGCGACAAGACAGAGTCCGGCCAGAATGCGCAGCGCCCGGTCGAGTTGACCGACATTGATTTCGCCTTTGCTGAATCTCTTTTTACCAGAACTCATAGCACACTCCTTATTTGAGTTTGCGGCAGATATCCTTCACCAGCGCAGGGCCGCGATAAATCAGGCCGCTGTAAACCTGCACTAGGCTGGCTCCAGCAGCGATCTTCTCGGCGGCATCCTCACCCGAGAGTATGCCGCCGACACCGATAATGGGGATTCTGCCCTGCAGGCGTTGTGCGAGTTGGCGTATCACCTGAGTGGACTTGTCGCGCACGGGTGCACCGGACAAACCGCCGGTTTCAGTGCCGTTCTCCAGATTTTGCACTGCATCACGCGCCAGCGTGGTGTTGGTCGCAATCACGGCATCGAAGCCATGCTCCACGAGCAAATCGGCAATCTCGTGCACCTGCTCAAGCTCCAGGTCCGGTGCGATCTTCAGCGCGACAGGCACATACTTGCCATGCATCTCGGCCAGTTTCAACTGCTCGTGTTTCAGTGTCGCCAGCAGCCCGGAGAGCGCTTCCTTCTCCTGTAACGCACGCAGATTCTTGGTGTTGGGTGAGGAAATGTTGACCGTGACATAACTCGCATAGGCATAGACCTTGCGCAGACATATCAGGTAATCATCGACCGCAAATTCATTCGGCGTATCGAAGTTCTTGCCGATATTGATGCCGAGTATGCCCTTGAATCTGGCCGCCTTCACATTCTCTATCAGTTGGTCGACACCCAGATTGTTGAAACCGAAACGGTTGATGATGCCTTCCGCTTCCCTGACCCGAAACAGGCGCGGCTTCGGATTGCCGGGCTGCGGCCGCGGTGTCACGGTACCGACCTCGATAAAACCAAAGCCCAATGCCGCCAGACCATCAATATAAGCCGCATTTTTGTCGAGCCCGGCCGCCAATCCTACGGCATTGGGGAAACCCAGCCCCATCACCTGCCGAGGTTCGCACGCCGGCGGCTTACCGAACAGGCAGGAAAGCCCCAGCTTGTGAACCAGCTTGAGACTTTTCAGCGTGAGGTCATGGGTGCGCTCGGCATCGAGCCTGAACAAAAAGGGTTTGAGAACTGAGTAGATATCCATGACGGGATTTTACTGGAAAACGCAGCCTTATCGAGGCGTATTAAGTTAAGCAGCAAAGGTCTCGCCAATAAAATTACAGTGCAATTTTCGGGCAGTTTGTCATTCCCCTGCTGTCATGCCGAGCAACGCAGACTAGCCAAGTGATTTCGGCGAGCACTGTTTGAAATCCGCAGTAGCTCACGGGGGGTGTGAGCTACCAGGTTGAGTTGCGCAGCCGCTTGGCTGGTCGAGTAGCGCAGGGAAGCCGAAGGCCCTGGCAGGGGGTGCCCTTTGCTTTGGTTACTTTCCTTTGGGCAAGCAAAGGAAAGTAACTCGCCGGTCGGGCGAGACCGACATGCAGCATTGCACCACTAACTGCTATTGCTTAGACGTTACCCCAACTCCACCTGCACCAGATTATCCGAGAACGTCGTCGAATGCCCCATATCACCGAACTCGGCAGCACTGATACAGTTCACCGTACCGTTGTTGAGTTGCCGCCAGTAACCGAGCGTGGCGACAACAATACCGGGGTTCACATCCCGCGGGATTCTCGCTTCGCCTTCAAATGCGCCACGGTCATTGAACACCCGGACTTTTGCGCCCTCATCAATCCCCCGCATATCGGCATCGGCCGGATTGATCAGCACGAACTGTTCACCCTGGCCCTTGATCTTCTCTGTCACATTGGCATAACAGGAATTCAGGAAGCCGTGACTCTTGGGTGAGATGATACTGAGCGGATAGCGGGCTGCCAACGCCGGATTGCTGTCTG
>PHCM01000233.1 GCA_002842255.1 Betaproteobacteria bacterium HGW-Betaproteobacteria-2
TTCCTGAATCTCCGGCGCCCTGGCGTCGTCGAGAAAATGCAGGTGTTTGGGTGCATCGACCGCCAGCGTTTCCGCCAGTGTGGCGAATAGCGGAAAACCCTCATCCTCGAGCGCCACATCATGTAGCAATGGGCTGGTACGCAGCATGCGTTCACCGTCCTTCTGGGCGCTGGAAAACACGACCTTGCCGGCACTGCAGAGCAGCCGGCGCTGGATCGCCTCGGCGAACTCCATCTGCACACGGCTATCGGCGTTCGGCGTGCCAACCGCCCGTTGCAGCTGCGCGGGCAGCAGGGGATTGGGATTCGGCGCAGGTGGCCAGACGTGATCGTTCATGCCCATCACCCACATGGCGTCCAGCGGTTCGGCTGCGGCCTCCAGCATGCCGAGCACCTGCAATTGCGGCATGTCGGCCGCCTCCGGCTGGAAGATCTGCTCCTTGCAGAGTTGGGCGAGGCGCTTGACGGCTTCCGACGCATTGATGGAACCCGACAACTGGTCGAGGTCGGCCAGCGATTTCAGGGATTTCTCGAACGACTGCAGCGCCTGATATTCATGGCTGGATAGGCTACGCTCACCGGGCCAGTGGGTTTCATGCAGCATGTCGCGGAATATCGTCGCCCATGCCGATGGCAACTTTCTTGCAGCCTGTGACTGGCCAAGCCTGAGCAGAGCCTGCAAATCCTGACTGAGCGCGGCCAGTAGCAATGGCCGTTCACCATTCAGGGATTTCTGCACGAAATGCTGGAACCTCTGCGGCGTCAATGTCAGTGGTAGCCACTCGCGCATGCTGGCATCCAGCTGCGCGCGGGCATCGGCTTCGGAGAATGCGGCCGACCAGTAGGGATTCAGCAGCAGTTCGGAGATTTCGGCCTGCGGAATGGCCTGCCGCTGCAAACCGAAACGCAACAGGTTCAGGCCGGCAGCGATGATGGGTTGCGAGCTGAGCGGCACACCCAGCGAAAAGTCATAACGACGTGATGCCTGCGCCAGCATCGGCGTCACACAATCCGGATGAAAAGCCTCATCTAGCATGGATGCCAGCGTGTCGCGCAGCGAACTGAGCTCGGGCACGACGATCGCCAACCGGGCCGCCGGGTTCCGTTCCAGTAGCCGTTTGGCCCACTCGATCGCTGCCCGGCATTCAGCGTCCTGATCGTTCAGTTCCACACGACTAACGGCCTGTGGCTGCGCAAAACCCAGTGTGTGCGTGCTGACTTTGCCCCCGCGCGCGCGCAAGGCATCGATCAAGCGCTGCTGCAAGGGGCTCAACCGGTCGAAGCCTGCCAGACTGATAGTAGGCGGTACCGAACCCGTGCCGCTTTCCAGGCTTTGCAACTGCCAGCTGAAATAACGCACCGGCTCCAGCCAGCCGCCCTGTTTGCACAACGACTGGAAACGCTGACGCCAGAGCAGAAACTGTCGCGTTTCCTCGGCGAGGTCATCCGTATCCAGGCTGAGATTCCACTCAATCAGCAAACGATTGGCCTCCTGCGCCGCAGCGGCCAGGCCGGCCTTGTCGAACAGCGGTTCGCTATCCAGGTCCTTCAACGTGCTCTCGATTGCCTGTTCCCACAGCAAACGCTCCTGCGCGCTGCTCAACATGCCGCGCGGCATATCGTCCGGCGCAATGTCACCGCAAAGCAGCGCCTGCTCTATCCATTCCTCGAGCCAGACGTTGGGGGTAAAGGCCGGCAAGGGTTGCCATTGCTGCTGGCTGGCTGCCAGTTTGCGCGCATGCAGGTTGCGAAGGCTGCGCGCGAGACGGGCAGTGGAACAAAGGACAAGTGATGGCGAGGAGTTCACGGGGTCATTTTAACTTGTTAAAAGCAATAAGCCACAGAGGACGCAGAGGGCACAGAGAAAACCGTCTAAATACAAGCTTGAGTGCCTGATTTACGCAGTGGGTTGGCACGACATCTTCGTTATCTGCGCAAAATGTATCATCCATGTTTTTACTCTGTGATCTCTGTACCCTCTGTGGCTAATAATGGTTTTGATGTTAAGCACACATGACAGTGAGATACCATAGGCAACATGGAAGAAAAGAAAATCAGCCCTCAAAAGAACTACATCACCCCCGAAGGCTTTGCCGCACTGGAAGAAGAGTTCCAGCAGCTGCGCAAGGTGGAGCGGCCGGAAGTCGTGCGCACTGTGGCTTGGGCGGCGAGCAACGGCGACCGCTCGGAGAACGGCGATTACATCTACGGCAAGAAACGCCTGCGCCAGATCGATTCACGCATGCGCTTCCTGATCAAGCGCATGGACAGCGCCGAGGTGGTCGACCCCTCCCTGCAACAAGGACTGGAAAAGGTTTATTTCGGCGCATGGGTCACGCTGTATTCGCTGGAGCGTGACAGCGAGCACCGCTACCGCATTGTCGGCCAGGACGAACTGGCGCCCTCCAAGGGCTATATCAGTTGGATATCGCCGCTAGCCAGGGCCATGCTCGGCAGGCAGATCGGCGATGTGGTGCGCGTGCAGACACCGGCCGGCGAGGAAAGCTACGAGATCATCGACATCAGTTACCGGGATCAGGATTGATCCCGGTTTCCTGAAAAACGGCGCGTCAACTTCTGGACTTCAGCAACATATAAACCG
>PHCM01000234.1 GCA_002842255.1 Betaproteobacteria bacterium HGW-Betaproteobacteria-2
CCTGCCGGATACGCTCCAGTTCATGCAGTTGCACCGTGCCGCTCGTATCGGCAAAGTGGCCTGTATGGATTTCAATCACCGGCGTACCTGCCTGACTGGCAGCTTCGATCTGCTCGATATCCGGCGCAATAAAGAGCGACACGCGAATACCGGCATCGCCCAGCCGGTCGCAGATTTCCGCAATCCGGTCCTGATTGCTCACCACGTCCAGCCCACCCTCCGTCGTGCGCTCCTCGCGCTTCTCCGGCACCAGGCAGACATCCTGCGGGCGCACCTTGAGTGCGATATCGACCATCTCGTCGGTTGCCGCCATTTCCAGGTTCATCCTGGTTTGCAGTAGCGGACGCAAAGCGTATACATCGGCATCCTGAATGTGGCGCCGGTCTTCCCGCAGATGGATGGTGATGCTGTCTGCCCCCGCCTCTTCCGCACGCAGCGCGGCTTGTACCACGCTCGGGTACTGTGTACCGCGCGCCTGTCGCAAAGTTGCCACATGGTCGATATTAACGCCGAGTTTGATCATAATTCCTGTAAATCTATCAGTAATTGCCGCGTATGCAGCGGCTTGTCGCCAAGATAATGGCCGAGCAGCATGCGCATCAGCTGTTTGCTCTGTTGCCGGGTCTGCACTTCATCGTACTCATCGCGGCCCATATCCAGCAAGGTCTTGCCGGATAATTGTACTCCGTTTTGCTGCCGGGTCTCGCTCTGCAAACTGCAAGCGCCGCGTTCCGGAATGTAGAAATAGGAACGCTCCGGCATGACAGGCGCACCGTCTTCATCATGCTCCAGGGGCACCGCATAGCCCATCTCCTGCAGCATCTTCAGCTCGAACCTGCGCAGCGTGATCGCCGTATCCGGACTGCTGGTCTGAATTCCGGAAAGCGCACGCAAGGTCTGCGCATAGTAATCAAACAAGGCTTCATGCGCATCTTCGCGCGGCAGCAGGCGCAACAGCAGTTCGTTCATGTAGAAACCGCACATCAAGGCTTGCCCCTGCAGCAGCAACAGCCCCTCACCCCATTCCAGACTATGCAGATTGCGCAGTTCGTTCTTGCCGGACCAGGCGGCGACCAGTGGCTGAAAGGATTGCAGCATGCCACGCATGGCAGACCTGGGTCGCCTGGCACCCTTGGCAACTGCGGCCACGCGCCCGAAATCGCGCGAGAACAGTTCAACCACCAAACTGGTTTCCTTGAACGGATAAGTGTGCAACACGAAGACCGGTTGATTGTCCTGTCGACTGATATTACTGACAGCCATGAATTACGCTTGAAAATGTGACGCCTCATTTTAACTGAAGCGGCTTCGCACAAGAGAAACCTTTAGTGCTTTTCCAATGTCAGTCAGTTATCTGCTTGAATCAACCAGAAGGGAATCTATTGATCCAGTTACGCTTTATTGCCGGCACATTTGTCTGCGGTCTGCTCTTTAGTGGACTGGCATATGCTGACTGCGATAGCAGGTTTTCACTCTACGAACAGGCCTGCAACCGGGTGACGGACATTTGGGATAATGGTTCTCACGACCTTTACCTGCCCATGTACACCCATCACCTGCGGTTTGCTTATGGCGATGACAAGGCCGATTCATTCCGGGAATTCACTTGGGGTCTGGGCTATGGACGCAGCCGTTATAACGATTCCGGTAATTGGGAAGGTCTTTACCTGATGGCCTTCTCGGACTCACACAGCAAACTGCAGCCCGTCGCAGGTTATGGGCATCAATGGATGTGGGGCGATCGAAACGGCTTGCATAGCGGCATTGGCTATACCGCCTTTCTGACTTCGCGTGCCGATATCGCCAATAATTTCCCCATCCCCGGCATTCTGCCAATCGCCTCCATCAACTATGACAGGTTTGCGCTGAATACCGCCTATCTACCCGGCGGCAAAGGCAATGGCAATATCCTGTTTTTCTGGTCCAGATTCGGTTTCTGAGTTGGTGGATCAATAACCCAGACTTTTCAGGGCACGCTCATCATCAGCCCAGCCGCCCTTGACCTTGACCCAGACTTCGAGCCAGACCTTTCCACCGAACAGCTTTTCCATATCCTGCCTGGCTTCGGTCGATATCTGCTTGAGCTTTTCGCCCCCCTTGCCGATCAACATCGGCTTCTGGCTGGGTTTGTCGACGATGATCGCCGCATGTATGCGACGCAGCTTGCCTTCCTGCTCAAATTTCTCGATCTCGACGGCGACTGCGTAAGGGATTTCATCCCCGAGAAAACGGAATACCTTTTCCCGCAGCATCTCTGCAGCCAGGAAACGCTCATTCTTGTCTGTCAGTTCGTCCTCTCCATAAATCGCCGGCTGCACCGGCAGATAGGATCGAATGGCATCCATCAATTCATCCAGATACAGATTCTTTTTGGCGCTGACCGGCACAATGGCGGCAAACGGAAACTCCAGGTCGAAATCCTGAATCAATGGCAGCAGGTTGCCCTTGTCGCCCATCAGGTCTGCCTTGTTGACCACCAGGATCACCGGCCTGTCCTTGGGCAGCAGCTTGAGCACCAGGCGGTCGGCTTCCCCCAGATGCATGGGCTCGATGACGAACAGCACGACACCGACTTCCGTCAGTACCTGAGTCACGGTTTT
>PHCM01000235.1 GCA_002842255.1 Betaproteobacteria bacterium HGW-Betaproteobacteria-2
GGGATGTTTACCCCTGCTATCCGAGCCATGTACCTACTCCAAAATTATGGCGCAATTATTTTACTAATCGCCAAAAAAGCCCAAAATTTTAACAGCTTGACCGATTTTTAACAATCAGCTTCGCAAAATTAACTAACAATTACCCTTGACGCTGCTTGTGACGTGGGTCTGTGCAGATAATACGCACAACGCCACGACGACGAACAACCTTACAATTACGGCATAAAGCCTTTACAGATGCACGAACTCTCATTTCACAGCCCTCACTACAAAACTTACTTAACGCGGAAAATAATCCGCGCACGTGATAAATCATATGGCGTCATTTCCACAGTGACCTTGTCACCTGGCAGGATGCGGATATAGTTCTTGCGCATCTTGCCGGAGATATGACCCAACACTACAAAATCGTTTTCCAGCTTCACACGAAAGGTTGCATTAGGCAGGTTTTCCAACACCACCCCTTGCATCTCAATCGAATCTTCTTTTGCCATGCTTAACCCTGATCAACGCGGTGAAACCGCACCGCCTTTAAAATTAGCTTTTTTAAGCAAGCTCTCGTATTGGTTGGACATCAAATGCGATTGCACTTGCGCCATGAAGTCCATCGTCACCACTACGATAATCAGCAATGATGTACCGCCAAAGTAAAACGGCACGTTGTAATTCAAGATCAAAAATTCCGGCAACAAACACACGGCTGTAATGTAAAGCGCACCCACCAGTGTCAAACGACCCATGATGCGATCGATATATCTTGCCGTCTGGTCACCGGGGCGAATACCTGGAACAAAAGCACCGCTCTTCTTCAAATTGTCCGCTGTTTCCTTCGGGTTAAATACCAAAGCCGTATAAAAGAAACAGAAAAATATAATCGCTGTTGCGAACAGTAAAATGTACAGCGGTTGTCCCGGCGATATGGTCGAACCGATATCCTTCAGCCAGGTCATGCTTTCGCTACTACCAAACCAACCCGCCATCGTGGCCGGGAACAAAATAATACTGGAAGCAAAAATCGGCGGAATTACACCGGCCATATTCAGCTTCAAGGGCAGATGGCTGGTTTGACCACCAAACACCTTGCGTCCTACCTGACGCTTGGCGTAGTTCACTGTAATCTTGCGTTGACCACGTTCCACGAACACGACAAATGCAGTCACCAGCACTACGGCCACAATCAGGAACAGTACAAAAATCGGGTGGAATGTGCCTGTTCTGGCCAATTCCAGCGTGCCGCCGATCGCACTTGGCAAACCAGCAACGATACCGGCAAAGATGATAATGGAAATGCCATTACCAATGCCTCGCTCGGTAATCTGCTCACCCAGCCACATCAGGAACATGGTACCGCTGACCAATGTAACCACTGCTGTAAAGCGGAACATCATGCCCGGATCAAGCACCAGACCCGCCTGAGCCTCCAGGGCAATGGATATTCCCAATGCCTGAAATGTTGCCAGCACCAAAGTACCGTACCGCGTGTACTTGGTGATCTGGCGGCGGCCGCTTTCACCTTCCTTTTTCAGTTGCTCGAGCTTCGGCGAGACTACCGTCATCAATTGCATGATGATCGATGCCGAGATGTACGGCATGATGCCCAATGCAAACAGACTGAATCTTGACAGCGCGCCACCGGAAAACATGTTGAACATACCGAGAATCCCATCGGACTGGGATTCAAACAGTTTCGCCAACACATCCGGATCAATCCCCGGTACGGGTATAAATGTACCCAGACGGAAAACGATCAACGCACCGATCACAAACAAGATACGGCTTTTCAGCTCTGTCATCTTGCCTACCGAACCCAACAAACTATCTTTAGCCAACTTGTCTGTGCCCTCTGGCCTTACTCAACAATCTTACCGCCAGCAGCTTCAACTGCTGCACGCGCACCCTTGCTCAGCAACAAACCTTGCACATTGATTGCGCGGGTTACATCACCAGACAAATAGACCTTCACAGAACGAACGCTTGCCGGGACAACCTTGGCCTGCTTCAATGCCAGCAAGTCGATGACGTCAGCTTCAACAACCAGCAGCTCACTGGTACGTACACGGGCAGTATCATCCTTGGTCAAGGAAACAAAACCGCGTTTTGGCAAGCGGCGTTGAATCGGCATTTGGCCGCCTTCAAAACCAACCTTGTGAAAACCGCCAGTCCGTGACTTTTGACCCTTGTGACCACGGCCAGCTGTCTTGCCGAGACCGGAACCGATGCCACGACCAACGCGACGTCTTTCCTGCTTTGCGCCTTCTGCAGGCTTAATCGTATTCAGTTTCATTATGCTTCTACCTTCAAAAGATAGCCGACTGTATTGATCATGCCGCGATTTGCAGGAGTATCCAGCACTTCAACGGTATGATGCATACGGCGCAAACCAAGACCGGAGACACAAGCGCGATGCGCCTGGATTCTGCCAATAGTGCTCTTGACCAGAGTCACTTTCAGCGTTTTAGCTTCTTGTTTAGCTTTAGCCATCATTAACCTCTAATTTCTTCTATGCTCTTGCCACGCTTGGCAGCAATTTCCGCAGGCGTATTCATGGACTCAAGGCCGTTGAGGGTAGCACGCACCACATTGTAAGG
>PHCM01000236.1 GCA_002842255.1 Betaproteobacteria bacterium HGW-Betaproteobacteria-2
CGCGCCAGTTGCAATCTGAAGCTGTTGGACCCGAGATCAACAGCGGCTATTTCAGAATAAGGCGGATTCTTCGTTAACAATTGCCGCCTTAGCCGAAATGAGGTTTCTGTAAAAACATACTACAACGTTTCGCGCTCCATCTCCTCAACGGAGGTATGACGCACATCCTTGCCCTTGACCATGTAAACCACGTATTCCGCGATATTCTTGGCATGGTCGCCGATACGCTCAATCGCCTTGGCCACGAACAGCACCTCCAGCGACATGGAAATGGTACGCGGGTCTTCCAGCATGAAGGTGATGAGCTGGCGCATGGCGACGCGGAACTGCTCATCCACCTGTTCATCCTGACGCGCGACTTCCACCGTCTTGCTCACATCCAGCCGCGCAAATGCATCGAGCGAAGTGCGCAGCATGTCACGCACCAGACTTACCATGGTCTTGATCTCGGCAAAACGTGGAGTGAACATGCGATCCGATTCGTAGATCTTTTCTGCGACGCGGGCGATCTTGGTCGCTTCGTCGCCAATACGCTCCAGATCGGTGATGGTCTTGACGATCATCATGATCATGCGCAGATCGCCGGCAGCCGGCTGGCGGCGCGCGATGATGTGGCTGCATTCCTCGTCTATCTGCACTTCCAGCGCATTGACGCGGTGATCATTGCGGATCACGCTCTGCGCCAGCGTCGGGTTGGCGTTCACCAAGGCTTCGAGCGCGTTGACGATCTGCTGCTCGACCAGCCCGCCCATTTCCAGGACGCCGGCACGCACCGATTCGAGTTCCGCATCGTACTGCTTCGAGGTATGTTCAAATTGCATGGTATTCCTTTAAGTTAAGCTACAGATTTGTGAACACTGTAGCCTAACGCCTGTTCATGACAATTTTATGTCAATTCGCACCTGATGTGCGGACAATGAACTGCCTGCCAGAATTATTTGCTGTAGGTCTTGACGCCATTTGCTGTCGCCAGCAACAACACATTGGCCGGACGTGCGGCAAACAGGCCATTGGTGACGACACCGACGATCTGGTTGATCTGTGCCTCCATCTCGACCGGATTCATGATGGTCAGGCCGTGCACATCCAGAATCACATTACCGTTATCGGTCGTAAAATCGCGCAGCACCGGCTGTCCGCCCAGCTTGACCAGTTCGCGGGCTACATGGCTGCGTGCCATCGGCAACACTTCCACCGGCAGCGGGAATTTGCCGAGCACCGGCACCAGCTTGGTTTCATCACAGATGCAGATAAAGCGCTTGGCGCAGGCTGCCACGATCTTTTCGCGCGTCAGCGCACCGCCGCCGCCCTTCAGCATGTGCATGTTCTCGGTGATTTCATCCGCACCGTCGACATAGATCTCCATACCGTCAACGCTATTAAGGTCGAACACCTCGATACCGTGAGCGCGCAAACGCTTGGCTGTGGCTTCGGAACTGGCGACCGCGCCGTCGATCTTGTGCTTGACCTTGGCCAGTTCATCAATGAAGAAGTTCGCTGTCGAACCGGTACCGACACCGATGATGCCGTCCTTGACGTATTCCACTGCAGCCTTGGCTACCTGTTGCTTCAATTCGTCCTGTGTTGCCATTTACTTTTATCCTTCTGTTTTCTTTATAATTCAGGTCTTAATCCAACCTTGAATGATACACCGCAGCCTGCATATTGAAAAACAGCTGCGCCCACCGATGAAAAACACATACTTCGAAAAGATCAAGAACGCGCGCGTCTATGATGTCGCGGAAAAGACGCCGCTTGAATACCAGCCTATCCTTTCGGCACGTCTGAACAACCGCATCCTGCTCAAGCGCGAGGATACCCAGCCGGTATTCTCCTTCAAGCTGCGCGGCGCATACAACAAGATGGTCAACCTGTCGCAGGAAGCACGCGACAAGGGCGTCATTGCTGCCTCCGCCGGCAACCATGCGCAGGGCGTGGCATTGGCCGCGAAGAAACTGGGCTGCCGCGCCGTCATCGTCATGCCCACCACCACGCCGCAGATCAAGGTCGATGCCGTGCAAAGCCGCGGCGCCGAAGTCGTGCTGTTCGGCGATTCCTATTCCGATGCCTATGTGCACGCACTGGAACTGGAAAAGACCAAGGGCCTGACCTTTGTCCACCCTTACGACGACCCGGACGTCATCGCCGGCCAAGGCACCATCGCCATGGAAATCCTCGAGCAGCACCCGGAACCGATCGATGCCATCTTCTGCTGCGTCGGTGGTGGTGGCCTGATCGCCGGCATCGCTGCCTACGTCAAGGCGGTGCGACCGGAGATCAAGGTCATCGGCGTCGAGGCAGTCGATGCCGACGCCATGACGCAATCGCTGAAAGCCGGCAAGCGCGTCACGCTGGAACAGGTCGGCCTGTTCGCCGACGGCGCTGCCGTCAAGCAGGTCGGTGAGAATACTTTCAAGCTCTGCCAGGAATATGTCGACGACATGATCGTGGTCGACAACGATGCCATCTGCGCCGCCATCAAGGACGTGTTCGAAGATACGCGCTCGATTCTGGAACCGGCCGGCGCGCTGGCCACTGCCGGCATCAAGGAATACATCAAGCGCCATCAGCTCAGCGG
>PHCM01000237.1 GCA_002842255.1 Betaproteobacteria bacterium HGW-Betaproteobacteria-2
TGGAAGGGATCTTTGCTGACGACGAGCTGCAGTTGCATGGTGCGATTGATCGTGCAGACAGTCCTCGCATCGGACATGATGCGGGTGAGCAGTTCGGGCGTGTCACTGGCGTGAAAATCACGGCTGACGTTGCTTCAGCTCTGGCAGGTGCCGATGTGCTGGTCGATTTCACGCGCCCTGAGGCCAGCATGGAATATCTTGCCATCTGTGAAAAAACCGGCGTCAAGCTGGTGTTGGGTACTACCGGCTTCAGTGTGGAGCAGAAGCAGCAGATTGCGACGACCGCGCAGAAGCTTGCTGTCGTATTTGCGCCCAACATGAGCGTGGGCGTGACGCTGCTGATCAATCTGGTGCAGGCTGCAGCGAAAGTGCTGGCAGATGGCTACGATGTCGAAATCATCGAAGCGCATCATCGGCACAAGGTCGATGCCCCTTCGGGTACTGCTCTGCGCTTGGGTGAGGCTGCCGCCAGCGCGCTGGGACGCGACCTGCAGACTTGTGCAGTATATGGGCGTGAGGGTGTTACCGGTGAGCGTGATGCCAATACCATCGGGTTTGCTACTGTGCGTGGCGGCGATGTGGTTGGCGATCATACGGTGTTGTTTGCCGGCATCGGTGAGCGCGTGGAATTGACACACAAGGCCAGCAGCCGTGCCACTTTTGCTCTGGGTGCCTTGCGCGCGGCCAAGTATCTGGCTGACAGGCAAAGCGGGCTGTTCGATATGCAGGATGTGCTCGGGCTGAAATAATTGCGGCTTTCATGAAGTGCCGAAAGAATCTTCGTTGAAGCGAAGATTGCTTTCAGCTATAATTCACACAAATTCTGAAGCGGGAAGAGTGCACACTCCTCCCGCTTTGCACATCCGCTTCCCGGCTTGGTCGTCTGGCCAGAAGTTAAATATTTACAAGGAGTTATGAATTGCCACAAACCCTGCCAGCCATGCAAGCTGCAATCTTGGTTCTCGCAGACGGGACAGTGTTTAAGGGCATTTCAATGGGGGCTTCAGGTCATACCGTAGGCGAGGTGGTTTTCAACACCTCCATGACCGGCTACCAGGAAATTCTCACCGACCCTTCCTATACCAAACAGATTGTCACACTGACTTATCCGCATATCGGTAACACCGGCGTTAACAGCGAGGATGTCGAGTCCGGCAAGATATACGCTAGCGGCCTGATTATCCGTGACTTGCCGCTGGTGCATAGCAACTGGCGCGCCGAACAAAGTCTTTCCGACTACCTGGTTGCCAATAACGTGGTCGGTATCTCGGATATCGACACTCGCAAGCTGACCCGCATTTTGCGTGAAAAAGGCGCACAGTCCGGCTGCATCATGGCCGGCGAGATTGACGAAGCCAAGGCGCTTGAACTGGCTCGAGGCTTCCCGGGCCTGTCCGGTATGGATCTGGCCAAAGTGGTCAGTACCGAAAAGCCTTATGTCTTTGAAGATGGTGAATGGGTGCTGGGCCAGGGCTATTCAAAGCCGGCTAATGCAAAATTCAATGTGGTGGCCTTCGATTACGGCGTCAAGCGCAACATCCTGCGCATGCTGGTTGAGCGTGGCTGCAAAGTGACCGTGCTGCCGGCGCAAGCAACGGCAGAGGACGCGTTGGCTTTGAAGCCGGACGGCATCTTCCTTTCCAATGGTCCTGGCGATCCGGAACCTTGCGATTACGCCATCAAGGCCATCAGCACACTGGTTGAGACCGGTGTTCCGGTGTTCGGCATCTGCCTTGGTCATCAGTTGCTGGGCCTCGCCAGTGGCGCGAAAACCATGAAGATGAAATTCGGCCATCATGGCGCCAACCATCCGGTGCAGGATCTGGACAACCAGCGCGTCTATATCACCAGCCAGAACCACGGCTTCGCCGTCGACCCTGACAGCCTGCCGGCCAATGTGCGCACCACGCATGTTTCCCTGTTCGACGGCAGCTTGCAGGGTATCGCGCGCACCGACAAGCCGGCGTTCAGCTTCCAGGGCCACCCTGAAGCCAGCCCCGGCCCGCACGAACTGAGTTACCTATTCGATCGCTTTGTCGATCTCATGCAGCAGCATCAGCATTAAGTTACGAAAAATTATGGCAAAACGTACAGATATTAAAAGCATTCTGATTATCGGCGCTGGCCCGATTGTCATCGGTCAGGCCTGTGAGTTCGATTACTCGGGTGCACAAGCCTGCAAGGCGCTGCGTGAAGAGGGTTACCGTGTCATCCTGGTGAACTCCAATCCGGCCACCATCATGACCGATCCGGAGATGGCAGATGCCACCTATATCGAGCCGATCACCTGGCAGATGGTGGAAAAGATCATCGAGAAAGAACGTCCGGATGCACTGCTGCCGACCATGGGCGGGCAAACCGCCTTGAACTGTGCGCTTGATCTGGCCAAGCACGGCGTGCTGGATAAATACAAGGTTGAACTGATCGGCGCCAGCAAGGAAGCCATCGACAAGGCGGAAGACCGCGAGAAGTTCAAGCAGGCGATGACCAAGATCGGTCTCGGTTCTGCACGTTCCGCTGTTGCACACAGCATGGAAGAAGCGCTGCAGGTGCAGGCGACCATCGGTTATCCGGCC
>PHCM01000004.1 GCA_002842255.1 Betaproteobacteria bacterium HGW-Betaproteobacteria-2
TGGCAGACGTAGTCCAGCATTTCGATGGTTTCTATATCGAAACTGGAATTTCCGGGCACCGTGAACTTGTCGCCGGCCTTGTAGGTATTCCATTCAGACTCGCCCTGCAGCCTGACCTTGCAGACGCCGAGATTGATTTCCATCAACTCGGGAGCAACGGTGTTGAAAGTCAGGGTGCTGGGGAAGATGACACCGATAGTGCTACGCGTGCCGTTAGGCAGCAGCACGGTGTGGCTGACACATTTGCCATCGAAATAGACGTTGGCTTTCTTTTTGACACTGACATTATCGAATTGCGCCATGCTAATTACCCCTGGATTTTCAAGCTTGTGATTATCGCAGAAATCGGGCTCGGCCTCCACTGGCAACCAGCCGGACTTGAAGTATCGCAGCGAAATACTTCAAGCAGGCATGCAGCAAAGCTGCTGCTCGCAAAACTCGGCTGGGCGGAGACAGATTTCGCCGGTTTTACAGGTCAATAGTCATTCTATTGACCAAAAAAGCGGTGGAATATGGGCCGGCCATGTGAATTTACAGACGATTTCCCTTAAGTCCGACAGGCTGTTAACAGGACCGATTGATGACACGTATTGTCAGGGGGCGGGGTTCATGTAACGCAAATGAATCTGCTCGATTTCAGCCAGCAATTCCGCCGGCAGCGGTTTTTGCCAGACCGCAAGGTTCTCCCGCAGCTGCTGCATGCTGGTCGCACCGATAATGGTACTGGTCACAAACCAGCGATGATAGACAAAGGAAAGCGCCAGTTCGGCTGGACTAAAACCATGTTGCCGTGCCAATGCGGCATACGCGGCGCTGGCCGGCGCCACGTTGGGTTTTTCATAGCGCTGGGCAAACCCCCTGAACATGCTGGCGCGGCCGCTGCCGCCTTCCAGATATTTAGCCGTCAGGTGGCCGAATGCCAGCGGCGAATAAGCCAGCAAGCTAAGCCCCTCGCGATAACATATCTCTGCCAGGCCAAACTCGAAACCGCGATTGATCAGGTTGTAGCAATTCTGGATGCTGACGATGACCGGCAAATCATGCTGACGCGCCAATCGCAGAAACTCCATGACACCCCACGGCTGCTCGTTGGAAACGCCGATGTGACGGATTTTGCCTTCCGCCACCAGTTCCGCCAGCGCCTGCAACTGATCATGAATACCGACCCACTGCCGCTGCTCGCCCTGCTCGAACTCCTGCGCGGGGTCGAACTGGTATTGGCCGAACATCGGCACATTGCGTTCCGGCCAGTGCAGCTGATAGAGATCGATATAGTCGGTTTGCAGGCGTTGCAGAGAACCATCGACCGCCTCGCGCAGATTTCGCCGGTCGATGGCCCGCGGCCCGCCGCGTATCCATTCCAGCTTGCGTCGCGGCCCGGCGATCTTGGTGGCGAGCACGATATCCTCGCGACGCTGATGCCGGAGCCAGTTGCCGACGATGGTTTCGGTGCGGGTATAGGTCTCGGCCCGTGGTGGCACTGGATACATCTCTGCCGTATCGATGAAATTGATGCCCTGCGTCAGCGCATAATCAAGCTGTTCATGCGCCTCCGCCTCGGTGTTCTGTTCGCCGAAAGTCATGGTACCAAGGCAGATTGCAGATACACGGAGCTCGCTTTGCCCCAGTTGACGATATTCCATATTTCCCCTGAAACCGGCGCTGATCAATGCGCCAGGATTGACGACACCGTCATGTTAACGGTTTGGCAGCCAGACTTCCACGCTGAATCCGCCCAGCGCTTGTGAACGACCAAGGTCCAGCCTGCCGCCATAACTTTCAACGATGTCCTTCACAATCGCCAGTCCGAGACCACTGCCCGGCTGACTTTCATCCGCCCGAAAACCTCGCACGGTGACCTGTTGCAACTCCTCTGGCGTGCAGCCCGGCCCATCATCCTCGATCGTGAACACCACGCCATCCGACTTTCTTACACCCAGCAATACCCGGTGATTGGCCCATTTACAGGCGTTGTCCAGCAGGTTGCCGAGCAATTCCAGCAGATCTTCCTGATCGCCGGCAAAGACAGCGTCTTCATCCACGTGCCTTTGGATATCCAGCGTCTTGTCGGCATGCATGAGCTGCAGGGTCTGCACCAGCATGTTGATCTCCTCCGGCAGATTGACACGCTGCCCCGGCAAGGCATCGCCTATGAGGCGCGCTCGTTTCAATTCCCTTTCGACGATACGACGCATCGCTTCAGTCGATTCTTGCAGGGAGCGCTGCAATTCCGGCAACGCCCTGACTTCAGGCTGTTCTGCCATCTGAGAGAGTATCGACAGACGCGTCTTCAGCGCATGCGCCAGGTTGCCCAGCGCTTCGCGCGAGCGTCTGGCCTTGTTGCCCATGGCAGCCAGCAACCGGTTCAACTCGGCGATTACCGGCGCGATCTCGGCCGGACCTGCCATCTCGACACGGTCGGTTTCACCGCGCTCCAGTCGGCCCATATTGGCCCGCAATATCTGCAAGGGCTTGAGCTCTCTCCTGACTATGTAATATTGCAGCAACAGCAAGACTGCCAATATCAGCGCCGATACCGCACCATAGAGCCACTGGAACTGGCGCAACCCGGCATCGAACTGCTTCAGGTCCTCCGCCACGGTGATGCCGATCAGCCTGTCCTGCTTGAGATAACCATGTGTGACCGACAGCAGTCGCTGCTTGTCCGGGCCGTCCATGGTCAGCCGAACTTCAACCCCGACATTGACATCCGGTGCCAGAAGGTCCTGATCCCAGAGCGAGCGCGAGACATACTGCTGCCCGTCTGACTCGATGATGAAGTAGTGTCCGGAAAACGGACGCTGATAAACGGTACTGATGCGCGTAGTATCGATCGTCATCTGGCCCGAGGCGTCGAACTGTATGCCGGCCAGCAGGCTCTCGCTGTCATGCAACAGACGGCTTGCCATCTGCTCTTCTGTCAGGTGACGAATGGCATAACTGGCCATGCCCCACTGCACGGTCAGCAGCATCACCAAACTGAGAGCCAGCCCCCAGGAAAGGCGCCCGCTCAATGATTTCACCGACATGGGCTCACGATTCCTTGCTGCTGAACACGTAACCCTGGCCCCGTTTGGTCTGGATCAGTTCAGGGCCAATCTTCTGCCGCAACCGATTGATATAGACCTCCATGACGTTGCTGTCCTTGTCGCTGTCGTAATCATAGACATGTTCGGCCAGACGGCTCTTGGAAATCACCTGGTCCGGATTCAGCATGAAATATCGTAACAGGCGATATTCCGTTCCGGTCAGACTTTCTTGACGGCCATTCTCGCCGATCAGGCTCTGCGTCGCTTCATCCAGCGTGACGCCATGCACCGTCAATGGTCCGGCAGCAGCTCCCTGACTGCGTTTCAATACAGCGCCAACACGTGCCAGCAATTCTTCCACCTGAAACGGCTTGCCGATGTAATCATCGGCACCCGCCTTGAAACCTTCGACCTTTTCCTGCCAGCTGCCGCGGGCAGTCAATACCACCACCGGCACCTTGTTGCCACGTTTGCGCCAATTGGCAAGCACTTCCAGCCCTGGGCGCTTGGGTAAGCCCAGATCGAGAATGACCAGATCGTAAGGCTCGATATCGCCCAGACCTTCTGCATCGACACCGTCAGTGGAAATATCCACGGCATAACCGGCTTGCTGCAAGCTTGCACGCAGTTGAGGTCCTAAAGTTGCATCGTCTTCCACCAACAGCAGTCGCATCAAGCACCTCAGTCGTCGATTTCCATCTTGATCAGCTCACCTGTGCCGGCATTGATATCCAGCTCCCACACCACACCCTTGGTATCAAGAATCTCGACTTCGTAGATATACAAACCGGATTTCCTGTTGCGCTCCAGCTCGGTTTCAAGGATGTCGCCGGGCTTGATGGAGCGTGCAATCTCCGAGATTTTCTCGAAAGACAGAATCTTGCCGTCAGCCTGCAATCGGCGCACCTCTACATGACTGACATCCTCACCAGCCTGCACTGGTGCCGCAAACACCAGTAGCAAGGCCATCATTGGAACAGTAAGCAACTGACTAATTGAATATATTACGTGTTTCATATTGCACCTCTTTGCATGCTCGAAGTCGGAAAACACCTTCCAGGCTTTAGTCGATCACATGCCAGTATAGTGCCGCAATCTGAATTGAAACTTAACCCGCAAGCAAAAAAAACGGCACCAAAGTGCCGTTTTTTCAGTTGCTTGCGGACTTGCCGATTAACCGCGACGCTTGTCCAGATTGGCAGCGATACGCATGCGCAAAGCATTGAGCTTGATAAAGCCGCCTGCGTCTTTCTGGTCGTAGGCGCCTGCATCATCCTCAAACGTAGCAATGGTCGGATCGAACAGCGAATCGGTCTTGCTGTCACGGCCGACCACAATGACGTTGCCCTTGTACAGCTTGAGGCGCACGAAACCGTTGACGGTCTTCTGCGTGTGATCAATCAGAGTTTGCAATGCGACGCGCTCCGGGCTCCACCAGTAGCCGTTGTAGATCAAACTGGCATAACGCGGCATCAAATCGTCCTTGAGATGAGCGACTTCGCGATCCAATGTCAGCGATTCAATGGCACGGTGCGCCTTCAGCATGATGGTGCCTCCTGGCGTTTCATAGCAGCCGCGCGACTTCATGCCGACATAGCGGTTTTCAACCAAATCAAGACGGCCGATGCCATGCTTGCCGCCCAGTTTGTTGAGTTCGGCCAGCAGTTCATGCGGTGCCAGCTTCTTGCCATTGAGCGCGACCGGGTCGCCGTGTACATACTCGATATCCAGATACTCAGCGGCATCCGGCGCTTTTTCAGGACTCACCGTCCAGCGCCACATATCCTCTTCCGCTTCTGCCGCCGGGTTTTCCAGATGACGGCCTTCGTAGGAAATGTGCAGCAGGTTGGCGTCCATGGAATACGGACTGCCGCCCTGTTTGTGCTTCATTTCAACAGGGATGCCATGCTGTTCGGCGTAGGCCAGCAATTTTTCGCGCGAAAGCAGGTCCCACTCGCGCCACGGGGCGATGACCTTGATGTTCGGATTGAGCGCATAGGCGCCCAGTTCAAAGCGCACCTGATCGTTACCCTTGCCGGTAGCGCCGTGAGAGATGGCATCAGCCTTGGTCTCGTTAGCGATTTCAATCAGGCGCTTGGCGATCAGCGGACGAGCAATGGACGTCCCCAGCAGGTATTCGCCTTCATAAACGGTATTGGCGCGGAACATCGGAAACACGAAGTCGCGCACGAACTCTTCCCGCAGGTCGTCGATATAGATTTCCTTGATACCGAATTTCTTCGCCTTCTCACGTGCAGGCTCAAGCTCCTCGCCCTGGCCGACGTCGGCGGTAAAGGTCACCACTTCGCACTGATAGGTGTCTTGCAGCCACTTGAGAATAACGGAGGTATCCAGCCCGCCCGAATAGGCGAGTACCACTTTTTTGATTTCGCTCATATTTTTCCTAAAAACAATTTTTTAGCCACAGAGAACACAGAGAACACAGAGGCCACAGAGTTTTTCTCGGTGTGCTCTGTGGTTCTCTGTGGCTAGATTTTTGGATTACTCAAATTCATTTAATCATTTATGAGACAGATGCCGTTTTGGCTACGGCCGCCGCTTCGCGGCTTAACTTGCTTTGCAAGTTAGCCTACGCCGAAACAGACTGCATCCAACCTAAGCTCAGCCTGCCACCTTCCCCAGCAAAAGGTATTCCATTAGAGCCTTTTGCGTGTGCAGTCTGTTTTCAGCCTCATCCCAGACGACGCTGTGCGGGCCGTCTATGACTTCCGCCGCGACTTCCTCGCCGCGATGTGCGGGCAAACAATGCATGAACAAGGCATCCTTGGCGGCGACCTTCATCATATCGGCATCGACCTGCCAATCGGCAAAGTCGCGCATGCGTTCCTCGTTCTCGGCCTCGAAGCCCATGCTGGTCCAGACATCGGTCGTCACCAGATCGGCGCCGCGGGCGGCTTCCATCGGGTCGGCGAATTCCTCGTAATGGGCATTGCCATAAAGACCGGCACGCTCCTGCTCGACTTCATAGCCGGGAGGCGTCGAAACATGGACGTTGAAGTCCAGCACTTCTGCCGCCTGCAGCCAGGTGTTGCAGACATTGTTCGAGTCCCCGATCCACGCCACCGTCTTGCCCTGAATCGGACCACGATGTTCGATAAAGGTGAAAATGTCGGCCAGGATCTGGCATGGATGGTATTCATTGGTCAGGCCGTTGATCACTGGCACACGGGAGTTTTCGGCGAAACGCTCGATGATCTCCTGCTCGAACGTGCGGATCATGACGATGTCGCTCATGCGCGAAATGACCTGCGCCGCGTCTTCCACCGGCTCACCGCGGCCAAGTTGCGAATCGCGCGTGTTGAGGTAGATGGCAGTACCGCCCAATTGCTGCATGCCTGCCTCGAACGACAGGCGCGTTCGCGTACTGGCCTTTTCGAAGATCATGACCAGGGTGCGATCGGTCAAAGGCCAGTATTGCTGATAAGCCTTGAACTGGGCCTTGATCCAGGCGCTGCGCTCGAAAATGTAATTGAGCTCGTCACGGTTCAAGTCGTTGAATTGTAGAAAGTGTTTGATTGCCATAATTTGCTTGCTTTTGGTTATGTGCTGCAGTCTTACTCGCTCAGGAATTCCTTGATCAGCTGAGCCAGTAGTTGAACAAGCTGACTTGCCTCATTCTGGTTCATGACCAGAGGCGGTAGCAGCCTGACGACATTCTCGGCCGTGACATTGATAAGCAGTTTCTGCGCCAGCGCTCGCTTGACCAGATCGCCGCAGGGGCTATCCAGCTGGATACCGATCATCATGCCCGCGTTGCGTATGATTTGCACGCCCGGCTGATCGGCCAAAGCGGTTCTTAACTGCTCGCAGATCCAGTTACCGATGGTTTCGGCATTTTCACGCAGCTGCTCCTGTTCAATCGCATCCAGCGTCGTCAGGCCGGCAGTGCATGCCAGCGGATTGCCGCCGAAAGTGGAACCATGCTTGCCGTAAGTGAAGACTTCCGCAGCCGTCCCTTTGGCCAGACAGGCACCGATCGGCACACCGGAGCCCAGCCCCTTGGCCAGCGTCATGACATCCGGCATGACATCGGTGTGCTGGAAAGCGAACCAGGTACCGGTACGCCCGATACCACTCTGTACTTCGTCCAGTATCAAGAGCCAGCCATGTGCATCACATATCTCACGCAAGCCCGCCAGATAGGCTTTGACATCGTGCGGCACATTGATACCGCCCTCGCCCTGCACCGGCTCAACCAGAATCGCCACCACGTTCTGATTGCGGCTGGCGACTTGCCGGATCGCTTCCAGATCATCGAACGGTACACGAATGAAACCGCTCACCAGCGGCTCGAAACCGGCTTGCGCCTTACGATTGCCGGTAGCGGAAAGCGTAGCCATGGTCCGGCCATGGAAAGCCTTTTCCATGACGATGATTTCCGGATTCTCGATTCCCCGGTTGTGTCCGTGCAGTCGTGCCAGCTTGATAGCGGCCTCATTGGCCTCACACCCGGAATTGCAGAAAAACACACGATCCATGCCGGAAATTTCGGCAAGCTTGTCTGCCAGCTGTTGCTGTTCGCGGATATGGTAAATATTGGAAACATGGATCAGCTTGGCGGACTGATCGGAAATGGCCTTGACCAGTTTCGGATGCGCATGGCCCAAACCGTTTACGGCAACACCCGCCAAGGCATCGAGATATTGATTGCCTTGTTCATCCCACAGCCAGACGCCCTCGCCTTTGACAAAAGTCACAGGCTGCCTGCCGTAGGTGTTCATCAAATGATCTGACATATTATTGTTTCGTACTCTATAAATAAAAATGCAAACGGCGGCCCCAGCCGCCGTTTGCAGCACAGGTAAAAGCGTTACAGGCCGATTGCAGCCTTGTGGGTCAATCCATTGGCCATAAAGAACAACATGGGAATGGACAACATGGTGTTGGTTCGCGATGCCAGGAACGCCACCCGGCGAGCCTTGGCCTTGACTTCATCGCTAGCTGCCACCAACCCCAGGATCTTCTTCTGATTCGGCCAGATCAACACCCAGACATTAAACAACATGATGGTGCCGAGCCAGGCACCTATGCCGATTCCGGCGTAGGCCGGTTCCAGCATGAAGGCGTGGGTGAAGTTGCCACCCAGCATGGCCGCACCGGCAAGCCAGGTCACCAGCGCTGCCCAGCGGAACCACAGCAACGCCCTCGGCGCCACGTGCTTGGATATCCCTGCAGCCGTACCATCGGCGGTTGCATCCTTCATCGCCGGCACCTGCACGAAATTGAAGTAATACAGCAAGCCTACCCAAGTGATGCCTGCCATGAAATGCACCCAGCGAAAAATCCCGTCAAGCATGAAATCCATGTTACGCCCCCGCCAGAATAAAGTTCTTTAAAAACAGATACAGAACCAGTGTTAACACCAGCCCTGAAACTATCGTCCCTAAAATCGAATCCAGCGGGTTTTTCATGGATTTACACTCCTCTGTTGAATTTCGTATTTGCTTTGAATTGTTTTATATCAACATCGTTGAGGTTAGCTTAAAAATACCGATTAATCAAGGATTACGCCCTGTTTCATCGGGTATTTTTAATCACCTTCGACCATCCTGTTTCAAGCAAAAGTGGTTTATTAAAAACAGACTTTGGGGCAAAATTCGTTGTTCGGCAAAAACCGCCATCAAATCAACTGTTTCGACATCGCATTTTTCATGAATTTATGGCTTCACTCGCATCACTTAAACCCGTAGTTACGTCACCATCACGGGTAGATTCTCAGCTTCCGGTTTCCTGGTACACCGACCCCGCCATTCATGCACTGGAGCAGGAGTATCTGTTTCCCCTCTCGCCACAATACATCGGTCATGCATTAATGGCGCAGAATCCTGGAGATTTTTGCACAATCGAATGGCTGCATGAGGCAAAGGCTCTGGTCAATGATGCGGGCAACATCAATCTCATCAGCAACATCTGTCGTCATCGCCAGGCCATCATGCTGAACGGCCGCGGCAATACGCGCAATATCGCCTGCCCCTTGCATCGCTGGACTTACAACTTGCAGGGTGAACTGATGGGTGCACCGCATTTCGAGCAGAACCCATGCATGCATCTCAACAGGACTGCGCTGCAGAACTGGCAGGGGCTGCTGTTCGACAGCAAACGCGATGTCATGAAGGACCTCGGCAAACTGGGACCGATCAAGGATCTCGACTTTACCGGCTATCTGCTGGATCGCGTCATGATCGAGGAATACAACTTCAACTGGAAGACCTTCATCGAAGTATATCTGGAGGATTACCATGTCGGCCCTTTCCACCCGGGGCTCGACCGCTTCGTCGATTGCGAGGACCTGAAATGGGAATTCGGCGAGTGGTATAGCGTACAGACCGTCGGCATCAAGGATGCCCTGAAAAAACCGGGCTCCCCCATCTACAAACAATGGCAGGAGCAGGTGTTGCGCTATGGGCAAAACCAGTTGCCTGCTCATGGGGCTATCTGGCTGGTGTATTACCCGTTCCTGATGATTGAATGGTATCCAAACGTACTCGTGGTGTCGCACATCATCCCGCGCGGTGTCGACGCCTGCACCAATGTCGTCGAGTTCTATTATCCTGAGGATATCGCCCTGTTCGAGGCCGAATTCATCAAGGCTCATCAGGCGGCCTACAACGAAACGGCAATAGAGGACAAGGATATCTGCGAACGCATGCATCAGGGGCGTCAGGCGCTATACCGGCAGGGACTGGATGAGCGCGGCCCCTACCAGCACCCGATGGAGACCGGCATGCAGCATTTCCATCAATGGCTCCGGCAACAACTCGCACCCCACCTGCAGACTGACGCACGTTGAAACTGCCTAGATTGACGATCAACAAACCGGGCAGCCTGTGGATGTTGGTGGCTGCTCTTTTCTTTGCCATCATGGGCACGCTGGTCAAGGTCGGCGGCGAAAAATTCAGCAGCCCGGAACTGGTGTTCTATCGCTCATTTTTCGGGCTTGTATTTATTTTCGTGCTGGCCAGAAAACATCAGCTGCAACTGAAAACACCCGTACTGGGCAAGCAGTTGGCCCGATCAATCCTGGGCTTCGTCTCGCTGGTCATGTTCTTTTACGCCATCAGTCAGCTACCACTGGCGACGGCCATCACGCTCAACTACACCTCACCCTTGTTCATGGCAACCTTCGCGCCTTTCATGCTGCGTGAACGCCCCCGCCCAATCCTGATCGTTGCCATCATTCTGGGTTTTCTCGGCGTCGCGCTGCTGTTGAAGCCCAGCCTGCACGCTGACGAGTTGATTGCCGGCACCATCGGCCTCCTGTCAGGGCTGACGGCTGGCATCGTCTACGTCCATGTCACCCAGCTTGCGCGTGCCGGCGAGCCGGACTGGCGCACGGTTTTCTATTTCACACTGGTTTGCACGATCGGCGCCGGCCTGTGGATGTTGCTGCACCACTTCAATCCGCTTTCCTGGCACGACATTCCGCTGCTGCTCGGGCTGGGCGCTTCCGCCACCATCGCGCAATTCGCCATGACGCGTGCCTACCGCACCGGCAATCATCTGGTTGTCGGCAGCCTGGCCTATACCACCGTGCTGATCGCCAGCATCATCGGCATCGTCCTCTGGAACGAGACCCTGTCTGCGGATCGCTGGATCGCAGTGGCGCTGATCATCCTCGGCGGCCTGATCAGCATCCGTTCCAGCCCCAGATAAAACAGACTAATTCCATTATAAACAGCCGCTTATGCTGGACATTTACACGCCAGTAGCTTAGGCTAATCTTCCGCTCCCAATAACGAGCCTCATATCGGCATGGCAACTGTCAGAAAACCCTGCATGCAAGTTGTAATCGCTACCAGCATCAGCATGATGCTGAGCGGCTGCATGGGCGCACCTCTGGCTCAACAACTACTGACCTCTGCCCTCATGCATGGTACAGACAGCATCATTGAAAATGCTTACGAAGCGCAAACACGCGAGCTGATCAACAACAGAACACTGCAGGACGCCGCACCCGACCCATACTGGTCGAGTTTCGTCACGGCCGGCTTTGAGAAAATCACGCCCATAGCAGAACCGCTGCCGGCAGAACCCATACCCACGGAGCCCCTGCCTGCAGAGCTCTTGATGTCAGCTCATGAAGCAAGCGATATCCCGACCGCCAAACCCGAAGTGCAGATTGCACCGCTGGTCCGTGTGGAAGTCTGGAACATGCTGATTGGGGAAGAGAAATTTTCCGTGCTGGAACAGGCTTATACGCGCGGCAATGCCGAACTGCCTCCCAGGCAGGATTGGGAACGCCTGTATGTCGCCACGGGCGCCGTGGCAGGTACCGACGGACAACCTATTATTTTTCTGGTACCGCCGCACCTCGGAAAGTTGCAGAGCGGCCAGGAAACCATCGTGGAGTTAAGTCATGCGGGCGACCTGAATATCGCCCGCTATGCCGCCCGCTAGAACAGCTGAATCAAGGGTCGATCAAACCGGAGCGCATGGCAATCAAGGCAATCTCAGCCGAGTTGTTTGCGTTCAACTTTTGCTTGATATTGTAGAGATGCGTACCGACCGTTCTGGGCGACAGACAAAGCGTTTCGGCAATATCGTTGGTGGTTTTGCCCTTGGCCAATGCCATGAATACCTCGAACTCCCGGTCTGACAGCACGTCCACCGGATTCTGCTCGCCGGACAGCTGCTGAATGGCCATCTGCTGCGCCACGCTGGCTTCCAGATAACGCTTGCCACCGGCAACCGTCCTGATCGCCTTGATCAACTCCTCTGCTGCACTCCGCTTGGTCAGATATCCCATGGCACCGGCATTCAAAACGCGCTTTGGGTGCACCGAATCCTCGTGTGCGCTAAGTACCAGTATGCGGGCATGGCTTTCCTTCGCCACTATGCGCTCAATAGCCTCCAGACCGCCGATGCCCGGCATGGTGATATCCATGACGACCACGTCAGGGTGATGTTCCATATACAACTTGACGCCCTGTTCCCCGCTTTCCGCCTCGGCCACAACCTTGATATCAGGAGCCGACTCCAGCAGCATCTTGAATCCCATACGGACGACAGCATGGTCATCGACCAGTAACACATTGATTTGGCTCATGCCTGCTGACCTTTCGGAATATTGATACGTATTGTCGTGCCTTTTTCCAGCTCCGAATCTATATGGAATGTACCCTGCAAGGCCTGTGCACGCTCACGCATCCCGAGCAGGCCGAAATGCTGGCTGTGATCGACCTTGCAGAAATCCATGCCATGGCCATTATCCTTGATCGTCAATTGTAATTCTCCTGATTTATTCACTTCCAGCTTGATTTCGATTGCGCTGGCATTCGAATGTTTCAAGGCGTTGTTGACGGCTTCCTGCACCACTCGGTAGATGTTGATATTCACCACCTCGCCCAGACCGTTGACATCCCCCTTGGCCACCAGCTTGATCTTGAGTTCCGGGTGGTGTTGCCGGTAACTGGAGACGAGATCACGCAAGGTTTCGGAAAGTCCCAGATTATCCAGCGATCCCGGCCGTAACTGGCGGATGATGTTATGCATGCCATCGTAAATATGATTCGCAGCTGCGACAATAGTTTGCGCATTGGAAGCGATATCCGGCATTTTTTCCTGTGTCTTGTTGGCAATGCCCACAGCAAAGGTTTTGATGGCGGTAACATACTGACCCAGTTCGTCATGCAGCTCACGCGCCAGACTGCGGCGTTCATCTTCAATATGGCGCTGTATCAGATGCGTCAGCTGTCTATTCTCCTCCAGTTGCCGTTCTGCCTCTTCGGCCTGTTTGCGTTCGGTAATGTCGCGCATGCTGCAGATATCGCCGATCACCTTGCCGCTGACCGGATCGATCAGAGGTGCCGCCGAGATGGAAACATCGATAATCCTGCCGTCGCGTGCCTGCCGTCTGGAGTCATGGTTTTCAACCTTGCGCCCGGCATTGATTTCCCTCAGATCGGACTCCAGTTCGGCTTTCTCGCTGACCGGCGTCAGCAGGGAAACAGATTTGCCGATAATATCCTCCGGCGCATAGCCGAACATGCGCTGTGCCGCGGGATTCCAGAACGAGATATTGCCTTCCAGATCATGAATCATGATGGCATCGGCAGTCTGCTTGACAATCAACGCCAGCCGCCGGCTCTCCTCGGTGCTGGCCTGCAGGGACTCGCCCATGCGGTTGAAGTTCTGCGCGATCCGGGCAAATTCCGGCAATTCAAATTCCGGCAAACGCGTACCCAAGTCACCCTGTTCCATTTGATTCATCGCCTGTAGCATGGGCTGTACAGGCTTGAGCCAGCGGCCCAGCATCCAGTAGACCATGACATTGAGCAAAACAAAGAACACCATGCCAACCCAGAACAGATCCAGCATATTGACCCAGGCTTCGCGTATGGAGCCGATGGGGGCAGGATCGACCACCAGCGTGCCGAAATTGATCTCCCGCATGACCGATGGCTCGTTCGGAGCCAGAATCTCGATGAACCACTGCGGCGGGTCGACATTGGCCCGGTAGGTGGACGCCGGTGATCGGTAAAGCAGATTGCCCTGCAGATCATAAAGCGATATCCGCGTACCCCGCACATGTTTCAGATGCTCCAGAAAACGCTGCATGACCACATGCGTATAACCCCAAGCCGGGTTCTGCTCTGAACTGATGATGACGGTATCAAGCAACTGCACCGTCACCCGGGCGGATGCTTCAATCCCCTCCTGCGTCGAGGTACGCAAGCCCTTGATGACAACAAAAGCGACTGCAGCCATGAAGATCAGCATGACCACGGTAATCAGCAGGTTCAGTCGAAAACGCAAACTCATGGAATGGCACTTAATCGGTTCAGATAGGCCACATTATGATACAGAACTGAAAAACTCCAATTGTCTGATTTGATTTCGCCATCTTCGCTTCGGAAAAGCATGAAAAAGACAACCCAGCCCGTTCTGTTGACCGCGAAACCTGTGCAGATGTGCGGTGTCAAATGCATACTGGCAATAGCAGGGTCTATAATCCGTCTATCAAACTACCCCACAGGCATATCCATCCGGGAGAAAATCATGAAAAAAACACACTTCGTTGCCTTCTCACTTGTGACCGTGCTCTTGTCAGGTTGCGCCACCACTACCAGCCCCAGCGCTTCCGGTGTCGAACGCAAGCAGTTCATGATGCTCTCAGAAGCGCAAGTCGTCAGCATGTCGACAGAGAGTTACCTTGCCACCCTGCAGGAAGCCAGCAAGAAAAAGACCCTCAACACCAATCCGGCTCAAGTGAAACGTGTACGCACCATCTCGCAGAAACTCATCCAGCAGACGGTGCATTTCCGGCAGGATGCCCTGAACTGGAAGTGGGAAGTGAACGTAGAGCAGAACGACCAGGTTAACGCCTATTGCATGCCGGGCGGCAAAATCATGGTATATACCGGACTGATCGACAAGCTGAAAGCTACGGATGATGAACTCGCTGCCGTCATCGGCCATGAAATCGCCCATGCGCTGCGCGAACACGGACGTGAACGCATGTCGATCGCCTATGCGCAACAGGCCGGGCTGCTCGGACTCGCCGTGCTGGCGGGCACATCGAAGAACCAGAATGCAGCAGCTGTCGGCGTACAAGCTGCGGCACTCGGCTCAACACTGTTCTTCGCGCTGCCCAACAGCCGTGAACAGGAGCGCGAAGCGGACCGCATGGGCCTGGAACTATCGGCACGCGCCGGCTACAACCCCAATGCCGCCGTCAGTCTCTGGCAGAAAATGAGCCAGCAAGGTGGCAGTGCGCCGCCTGAATTCCTCAGCACCCACCCGTCCAACGAGGCGCGCATCAATGAGCTGAAAAGCATGATTCCTTCCGTCATGCCGCTCTACCGGGCGACACAGAAATAAAATCTGCCGACGGAGTGCTTTAGCGGTCTGCGGTCTGCCAGCGACTTGCCTGCCTTGACAGCTTGGTCGGCAAGCCATTGAGTCTTCATGACTTTTCCCAGCAAGCCCCGATTCGAAAACGGCTTTTGTTTCGACCCAGAAGCACTTTCCTAGTAAAATGCCGGATTTACCATTGTCATTAGTTGAGAAAGCACCATGAGCGATTTGCAAAGCACCATCGAAGCGGCATTTGAAAACCGCGCCAATATCACCCCTGCCAATGTTGAACCGCACGTCAAGGACGCGGTGTTTACAGTGCTTGAACAATTGAATAACGGCAGCTTGCGCGTCGCCAGCCGCAAGGGCGACAGCCAGGAGTGGGAAACCCACCAGTGGATCAAGAAGGCAGTGCTGCTGTCTTTCCGACTGGAAGACAATGTCCTGATGGATGACGGTGTCACCAAGTATTTCGACAAAGTCCCACCGAAGTTCGCCGACTTCACAGAAGCCGACTTCAAGGCCGGCGGCTTCCGTGTTGTACCGAACGCCATCGTCCGTCGCGGCTCCTTTATCGGCAAGAATGCCGTTCTGATGCCGTCCTACGTCAATATCGGCGCCTACGTTGATGAAGGCACCATGGTCGACACCTGGGCAACGGTTGGCTCATGCGCCCAGATCGGTAAGAACGTTCACCTGTCCGGCGGCGTCGGCATCGGCGGCGTGCTGGAACCGGTGCAGGCAGGCCCGACCATCATCGGTGATAACTGCTTCATCGGCGCGCGTTCGGAAGTCGTAGAAGGTGTCGTAATCGAAGACAACTGCGTGATTTCCATGGGTGTTTACATTGGCCAATCCACCAAGATCTATGACCGCGAAACAGGTGAGGTTTTCTATGGTCGCGTGCCTGCGGGTTCTGTCGTGGTCAGCGGCAACCTTCCCTCGAAGGACGGCAGCTACAGCCTCTATTGCGCAGTCATCGTCAAAAAAGTCGATGCGAAAACATTAGGCAAGGTCGGCATCAACGAGCTACTGCGCGGCATCTGAACAAGCCGTCGAAAATTCGACAGCCCCGTTACAACTCCAACAACACCCGCAAATGCGGGTGTTGTTATTTCTACCCCCTTCAATTTCAGATTAAATATTAACCTACTGTATTTAAACAATATTTAAACTAAGTTTTACGAGAGCAACTCCGTGGTACAGAAGTTGCGACTTACAGATCATGAAACATCTGTACAAGGAGCGGCTCAGCTCATGATCGCCAACTTCAACACTCTCATTATCTGGCTCGCCATGCCTGCGATTGTCGCGCTCGCCGCCTGGAGCGGTTACAGTTTCAAGAAGCGCAGCCAGCAAAACGATTCCCAGAACTCCAGGTTTGCACTCGAGGATCTGGGTAACGATATGAGCCGTATCGCAACGACCGATGTACTGACGCAACTACCCAACCGTAACGCCTTCAAGCAACAACTGGAAGCCGGCATACGTCGCTGCAAACGACTGAACAGTTCACTGGCGG